>JALTEO010000430.1 GCA_027073875.1 Bacteroidales bacterium | reverse complement strand
ATTATAAGTAAACAACCAAACAATTAACCCAAACATGGAGCTTAAACAATGAAACCCAAATATTTTGTAACAGCAGTTGAAAACCATTATACCGGACGTAAATTAACAAAATCTGAAATTGTAATGATTTTGTCAAGGTCTCAAAATAATTTGTATGGCATTTTTTACTCAAGCGACACAAAAAAGTTTTACATTGATAAGGTTAACTTTTTAGTACATATTGATTTTAATGATTTCAAAAATGAAGAGAGTTTTTATTTTGCCGATTATTTAAGTTTAACTCCGTTAAAAAATATTAATCAAATTGACATAAATGGTCAAACAATTCTTAAGAAAAACGGACGTCTATTTATTGTAAATTTAAACGGTACTATTGTTAATAATCCGGTTTATAACAAATAAAAACAAGGAAATCAAAAATGTTTAATCAAGCAAAAGCAACCTATTGTAATGGAAAATTTCAAGAATTTCCGATTAACCAAAACCACTATGATGTATCGAATACGGCTTGTATACGGCTTTTTATTGACAAAACCACTAAATTTATTGCAATTAAATTTGATCCGATATTAGAGAATAATGCACTTGCAACAACTTTTGAAAGAAACCTTAAAAAACAGTATACCGGTTTTGATTTTCAATACTGTTATTCAAACAAACAAGTGTTGCAATGCGGATTTTATAGAGTATAACATAAGGAAAAAATCATGGATAAAATCAAAGAATTGCAGTTGAAAAAAGCGCTTGAAGATAGTATAATTAAGCGTATCGGCGAAGACAAATTTGATGTTTTACTTGACAAAATCTGGGAGTGTCCGCCGAAAAAATACATCCAAACTTTACAAATTGTATATACTCTCTTAATTAAAAGTACTCACAAACAGCTAACTTTTAATGTAATCCTTGCAAATATCTTGCAAGGGACACTTTAAAATAAGGGTTAAATTAATGGAAACTATCAATGCAAAAAGATTAATTTTAGGGTTCAAGGCATTAGAAAACCGGAAAAAATACATTGATTCAAAAATAACTGTTGCACATGGACGTTTTTTTGTTGGTACGAGCTTAATAGCTCATATTGAAAACGGCTATATTATAAGAGACAAAAAAGATACTCCCGCAAAATATGAACCGGTTTTTGAATACTTTTGTTTAAATGATATGCTTCAAAAGCTCTTAGTATAGCTGGCATGGAAATTGCAATAGTATAAAGTAACAACATAAAAACAACACTAAAATAAGGATTAAAAACCATGAAAAAAACAACCCAAAAAACCAATTCTGAAATCAAAAAGATTTCTTATGACGATTTTGTTGAGCAGTTTTTACCGGAGCAGGATTTAAACAACAACACATTAATGTATCGGAGCTTGCAAGAAGTTTTGCGTTGGAGTGGAAACGATTCAAAACATATTTTTACTTATGTTTCCGAAAGTGGCATTGATTATTTAGAATCCGGTGTTCGCCATGTCAATGCGGTACAATATGTTATTACGATTAAGGCATGGAAAACCAAAACAATCGTTGAACTTTGATAGGCTGGCACGATAGTTGCAATAGTACAAAGCAACTGTATAAAATTAACCATTAAACATGAAGGAAAAAGCCATGAATGCAACAAAAAAACTTGAATATCTTGAGAGTGTTACGCTAAGCGATACGGAAATCCTACGGGAGCGTGAGCAACTTAAGTCAGAACTGGGACTTGCGCTTGAGACATTAAAACACTTAGGTGACAAATATAGTCACCGAAATGATCCGACTGACGGCGTTTTGGCCTATTACGTGAAATTTAATTCGCTGTATATGGACGGTGAGTTTATGGATTCTTTAACCGAAGAAGCCCGTGAATTTATGTGGGACAAACTTTTAAGTGAATGGATTGATCCACTTTATCAAGTCTCAATTGGAAACTGGAACAACCGATACGCCGATTTTGAAAAATATGGCAATGTGGTCGATTTTGAAAGCATTGAACTGGCTGGACGCTCCGGCGGACACCTGGTTGTTAAAATTTTTGTTGATTATTTTGAACTTATGAGAGTCGCCGGTGAGTTGAATCTTATTGATACAAATAATGCAGTTGATTTTATTAACGATTACAGAATCCGCAAAAATTACGAACAAGAAGATATTGAAGAAGCCTATGAAGTTATAGCGAATATTCAATTGCTTGATGAATTTAATCAAGATGTAATAGCCGAAATTGAAAAAATGCGTCGGCATGTATTAAATTTTTGCAAGACTGGGAATACGGAAATAGCTTGATCTAAATAATACGGGAGGGGCGTCGACGTCCCTCCGGTGCATATTGTATAAACAAAAGTATCAAATCAAAATAAAGATTGGAGGTTTTAAAATGTGCTTTACATTAATGAACGATAAAGACAAATTACAAACGGCGGAAGCGGGAATTTTAGTATATAAAAGGCTGGCCGTGCAAGCGTATTTTAATGATCTGGAACATGAAATTACAAATATCGTTATTAAGTCACCTTTTCAAAATCACATATATTTTAAGGGCGAAAATCTTAAGAGCTTATATGAAGCTGTTCCCATAGACGAAACCCTTAAAGAGGGGCTTAAGGTTAGGGAGGGGTTGGTTTTTCAAGGCTTTCACGCTCACCTGCACGGGAACTTGCCGATAACAAATATAATTGATTCAAATAAGGTTGTTCGGATTAATAATACTGCCCGTGTATACCGTGATGAACTTATTTTCAAGGCATACATCCCCCAAAATGCACATTATTACGCTAATTTATATGAGGGTGAAATAGTGTCGGATCGAATAAGTCTGGGCTTAGGACTTGTGGCTTATATTCCCAAAAAGCAAAAATGCCTTGATTTGTATTTTGATGATTTACTTTTTGAATTGTTTTAAGTTAATAAACATTAATCAACAACCTTAAAACGTGGAGGTTAAAATGCTGGGTTATTACGAAGTTGATGACAAAACGAGAGAGCGGGAAGCGGAAAAAGCAATCATTCATTTAGTTGAGGACGGCCTTTGGTACTTTAAGCGTGGAACGGAAACAAGTCAGCCCTTTAAAGATCGTACCAATGCAATTCACGCTCTTTTAGCCGGACATATTGATTGGCAAGAGTAAAGACGATGGCCTGCGGGAGCGTGCGATTTGCTTCCGTAGGCCGTATATGAAACTTTTTCAAATAATAATAGTATAAGAAATGTGATTCTAAAATTGGAGGATTAAATGTGTTTCACAGTAGATAGTTCGTATGACAAAATCCAAAAAGTAGTTGGATTGCTTTACGTGTTTAAACAACTTAAGCTCAGAATAAAATTTGACGAAATTGGAAATATTCTTGAGGTAACAATAAGGTCACCGTTTCAAAATAGTGTTTATTTTAATGGCACTTTTGCAGACTTTAAAACCAAACAACCGATAAAAGCACTTATTAAGGGCGGACTTAAAATCATTGATAACAAAATTTATGAAGGATTTCATTCATATTTGTATAATAGTGTTCAGCCGGTTAATATTATTTATAGGAACGATATATTTAAGGCCATGCAGTATAATATCTTTTCTAAAAATGTAATAGTAACTGGACTAATCCCATTCAATAGCGAATATATTGTAAATCCTTATACCGGACAAATCGTCTCTAATGCTTTTTTGACTTTTATGGACATGAATACGTATTTTACCGAATCCCACCAACAAACCAAAAAATATTTTAGTGATTTTACCAAAGAACTCCAACAAGTGATTAAGTTGCGTAAAGAAAATTTACAGCATGGAGGGCAAAATGTGTTTTGATGTGTCAAAAGATTTTAATGAAATGAAAACCATAAATAAAACAAACATTCCAATCTTAAAAACATTTAAAGTACAAATTATTTTTAATCGTAAACCACTTAAGATTGAGAACATTACGATAAAATCACCCATTCAAAATAAAGTATATTTTGACGGGACTGAGAACAAACTTATTTGGGAGGCTCTCCCAATAACAGTTAGTCTAAATAAGAAACTTCAAGTTGTTGCCGGTAAAATTTATGAAGGATTTCATGGATATTTGAATAGTCGCCATTTGTCATTATCATTTTACAATATTATAAGGGAGGGTGATCTTTTTGTATCAAAAATTAATCCAGAACCCAAAATTATTTTTTCAAAAGATTTGTATGTATGGGCAAACATCCCAGGGGGCGCTCATTATTACTTAAATCCGTATACTGGTGAAATAGTGTCGGATCAACTTTTAACATATTTACGCTTGAATTCGTATATAGCCGAGACTCAAAAATACAGCGTAAAATATTTTTGCGATTTTATTTATCAACTTGTGGTTTTAATAAGAAAAAAAGAATTAAAGAGGAACGAAAAATGAAATACATCCTGCATGAACCACTGGTTTTCGATTATAACCCCGATAGTTTTGGGGCGCTCATTAAGATTTCGCCGGACAAGTCGTATATTTACATCGGCGACAATACCCACTGTAAATTGTATATGCTGGACGTAGAAAATCCAGAAGAATACATTCACCCGCTTTCGTTTCTTGATATTAAGAGATTGCAAAAAACCGGTACATATTCAATTAAACACGACACCGTTTCTGGTGCAGGTGTCAAGATAAAATTGACAACTCCGCCACTTACAAGTTATTTAAGGCCGGAAATAACTAAGCCCGCCTTTAATTCTGAACATATTTACAGGGCATCCAAATTTATAACCGCCCTAAATCCTATTTCAGCACGCCGGAAACAACTCAATTATATGTTTTTTGCGGACGGAATAGCCATGATGTCAGATGGGGCGCTTTTATCGGTATATCAATATGATGAAATTAAATCCGGCGATGGCTCAAACTTACGGGCTGCCGTCCCAATAGACTTAATAAGAAAAATCCCCCGTGATTCGACCGTATATTTTAGCAAATCAACACTCACTGCACAAAATGATAAGGCCGTATTTGTGGCACGTCTGGGGAATACTCACTATATTGACACGGTACTTAATCTGTTTAAACATGTTACAAAACTGGACTCAATAACAGGTGGCACAATTAATCTTAAAAATGTTAAAAAACTTTTGTACTTTGAGAATGACGAAATAAAAAGAATTAGTATAAGCAGGACGTCTACCAACATCGACGGGAGCGTGGCCATTGAGGATTTGTTTGATCCTAAAGATGACAATAGTATATTTTACATCAATCCCAGTATATTGTATAATGTTTTAAAAAGAATAGAGGGGGATTTGATTGATTATTCTATCGTAAAAAACGCATTAATAATTGAGTATGATTACTATGTTAATATTATTGCACTTATGAATGAGGTGGCAATAAACAATGAGTAAATATGATTGTGATACTATTTTTGATTTGTGGTACGATCAAGGAATAAAAATACAGGCAATTGCTCAGAAAATGAAAATGACTGAATCGGCGGTTAGAAAATTAATGAAACTCTGTAATATTCCTGGAAAAATTAAGATTGAGAGAATAAAAGAGGATTGGTTTTTTGATAAAAGAAACCGCAAAATTGTTATAATGAAACTTAGAAGGGCTGGAATACCGGCAACCGTTATAATGAAAATAATGGGAATTGAAAACGAGAGTGTGTACATGGCAATACTGAGAGAACAGGCGTCGGTTCAAGCTAATCTTGAAATATCAGACCTCCCTAATCCACATTTAGACTATTGGAAGCGCCCCAATATCACGGTGGCCGAACTGGTTTATTGTACCCAGGTCTTAAATATGGGGATTAGCAAAATAGCTAAAGTTTATGGCGTGGATAAAACCACACTTCAATATATGGCCAAAAAATACAACATAAAATATCGCAAATTTGCCAAATCCCCTAAATATAGGAATTTACGCCTTTTGCGTAAAAAAATAATGAAAGATATTATTGAGTTAAAGGAAAGGAGTCTATTACCATGATGAAATATTTTGTGTTTGACCTGGAAACTTATGCCGTCCCAGGAATGTGTCCTTCAGCCCTTGAGGAAAAAATCATCAAAAAAGCCACAACCAAAAAGAATGGCCTTGATGAAGATAAGTATAATCTTATGATGGCTTTATCTCCCCTAAGCGCAAGTATCGTTGCTATTTCTACGGCTGTTGTCGAACGTAATAATAATTCGGCATCTCCGATGGCTGGTGAACCCGTAATTCGTGATGTAAAAGCCGTTACAATTATGGATTATGTTGATCCAAAACAATATCCCAATATAACCAACCAGGAACTCATTAATCGGATACCTGAATTTGAAGCCAAAATGTTGGAGGCTTTTGCAAAAGTACTTGATCGTAACGCAAATAGTTATATTTTGGTCGGGTTTAACTCCGATAACTTTGATATTCCGTTTCTAAGATACCGCCTTATGTACCATCGCATTAACCCTGGATATGGTCGAAAATTCTTACAATCCCACAACTACGCAAGTAAAATTGATCTTATGCGTGAAATTTACCCGTTCGGAGCAATGCAGGGACTTAAACCAACCATGCAATCCCTTGAACCTGCACAATACGGCAACAAACAACTCATGGACGGAGGAGAAGTTAAACAATTGATTGACACCGGCGAATGGGAAACTCTTAGAAAATATTCTGGTCTCGACGCCCAAATGACGGCTCAGCTTCTTAAAAGTTTTTTAAAAACAGTCATGTAGGAAATTAATGTGTTTAAGGTAATTTATTTTTGCAATTATTCTGAATAGGGAATAGAAAATGGAACATATTGCGATTATATTAGTTTAAGTAAGTGTAGAGTTCAATAAATCTATAAACAAAAAACATTTAAAGAGGATTCCAAAATGGCAAAATTTGATTTTGTTGGAGCGGGATGGACGAAGATAAGTAAAAGCAGTGGAAACAAATATTTAAGCCTATCAATCGGCAAGGCAGCTTTCGCTGTATTTAAAGCAAAAGAAAAAAAGAAAGCTACATCTCCCGATTATTCCGTTGTTGCTCTTGATGACCTGGGAAAAGAGATGGCACGATTCGGGGAATTAAGAAAAGAGGGAACTCTCCCCCCGCTCTCAGATATTTTAGCAAAGTTCGGCAGCAGTTATGGTAATAGCCAGGCCGACGACGACCTGCCCTTTTGAGTTTTATTCTGATTGGCCGACCTCGTGTGGGGTTGGCCAATTTGCTATTAATATCTGATAATCTGGGAGCGTAATGGAGAGAGAGGCAGTCGTTTTTAAACATGCGCTACTTTCAAGGGACTTTTTTAGATCGGTCTCTTTTTTACGTGCGCCGATGTTTAAAACAAGCATTATTCGTAAGACCTGGGAGGAACTTAGAGCTATTTATGAAACCAGTCCCCAGGTTGATTTTATTAGTCTTGCCCAAAAGAGCGGAATCGAATACACAGCTATTTATGATTTCACTGAGTTTCCTGGCGTCCAACAGCACGCCGTCATTTATGCCCGTGAAATTTATAAAAGATATTCCCTCTCTGGATTACAGGCAAAAGTAAGCAACATCATTAATAAGGAAAAGATTTCCCTTGACGACCTGGAACGTGCCCAGGACGCTATAAGGGATTTTTTGTATTCAGTAAATACCAAAGAACCCAGGGTTCTTAGAGATGTTGGAAAGGACGCTATTGAATATATTGAAAATAAACAAAAGGTTGGGATTGAGTTTCCATACTTTTCAGAGGAACTCACCCGTATTACTGGTGGATTGTTGCGTTCCGAAATAACAACTTTGGCAGCCCTCCCAGGGCATGGTAAATCTACGTTGGCCACGATTTTAGCAAAAGAATGGGCGCTGGCCGGAGCTAACGTGGCTTTGTTTTCATTGGAAATGAAAGATACTGCTCTCCTATTGAGGCTATTATCTGGACTTACTAAAATTCCATACGAAAGAATTTTTACTGGGAAAATTTCTAAAGAGGAAAAACTTTATCTTAAAGCAGCAGCAGAGGAACTTGCCTATCAAGCTAAGGGTCTTAAAATAATTGATAACTTGTTTTCCATAGATGAAATTGAATCTTATGTGTATCAAAATGAACCAGACATTGTAATAATTGACTGGATTCAGCTAATTGACGTAAATCCTCTCATTAAAAAAACCTACGCAATTGAGGACATTCTTAAAACTATAAAACAATTTTCTAAGCGTCTTAATATAGCCACTCTCATTGTGGCACAACATAAAAGGGATTTTGAAAGCCGTATGCGAGAGCGACTTATTAAATATCCCCAAAATATTGTTTTACCCCTTGATTCAGATATTTCAGATTCCTCTGCTATTGAAAAAATAAGTGCTGTTATAATGCACCTATTTGATAGAGAAAAAATTCTAAGAACTGGTTGTCCACAAGAAGTCAAGGGTATTTTAGATATTATTGTAACAAAGTCAAGGTATGGACATCCAGGGGCTATAAAAGTTAGAAAACAACCCAACTTAACCTATAAGGAGATTTTTGAATGAACACTCTTGTTGTTCCAGACGTTCACTTTCCATACATAGATTACCAGGCCATTGAAGGAATGATTAACAGGGTTAAGAAGATAAGATTTGATCGAATTATATTTATCGGCGACTTTTTTGATTTTCAGCAGGTTTCACATTACGATAAAAAGCCGGATCAGAAATATGATCTCCAAACCGATATTGATGAGGGAATGCAGCTTTTTGATTATATTTTGGAGGGTATAAAAAAACGTAGAGAACACGATGTTTTTTTTATAAGAGGTAACCATGAGGAACGGCTGGAAAAATTTCTCATCCGACATGCCGACGCTCTTATGGATTTGAGAGGATTAAAAATTCCAACTCTTTTGGGACTGGATCGTCGAAAAGTAAAATATGTTGAGGATATGATAAAACTTGACAATGTTTTATTTATGCACGGCGATAAAGTTAGGATTAAGGCTGGATACACGGCACATGCTAATATCGACAAGGCCGGTGTAAATGTTTGCGTAGGCCACACCCACAGGCTTGCGCTGGTCTGGAGAACGTTCTATTATGAAACACTGTTCTCTATTGAGGCAGGTTCGCTGTGCTCAAACCGTATGCCCTATCTTAAATCAATTCCCGATTGGCAGCTTGGATTTGCAATGATTCTCGAAAATGAGCCTATGGTTATTGATTTAAATAAATAATAAACAATGATTTATTGATCCGGTTAAACACGAACTAATTTGCAATTGTATTTTGCGGTTTAATCTTACTATGTTTGGTACGAGAATTGCAGTATTATTAGTAAACAACGAAAGGAGAATCAAGAGATGAGAAATAAAGATGAGAAAAAAATTAAAACCCTGGCCTGGGTTATTGACTTAGTATTCACTGTTTTATTTTCTCTGGCAGCCCTGGCCATTCTGGGTTTTTATGGCACGATAATTGTAATAATATTGGTAAAATTGGCTTATGAAGTACGAAAGGAAATAAAAAAATGGAATCCGCCACAATATTAAAATTCAACAATCCGGTGGAGAGCTTTTTACAAAATTACAAAAGCCCCGCCACGAGACGTGCTTATCGTAAAATAATAGATGAGTACTCTGGCCTTAGTGACAAAAACATTCTGGAGAAATTACGAACTCCACGTGAGCGGTCAATCTTAAAGACGTATTTCCGTTTTATCGGGCGAAATTACGAGTTTATGTTTAGAAAAGTCTTGCGTAATAAATATCCTAAATTGAGTGGCGAAATTGGCTATCTTGAGGCAAAAATAGCCATTTTGGGTAACGATTTTACCAATCAACAACGGGTTGCCCTGGGACTTATGCTTTTTTGTGGATTACGGGTCAGTGAGGTTGTTTCTACGAAATTAAGGGTAAGAGATGGAATGCTTATAATTCACGGGAAGGGAAATAAAACACGTAGAGTCCCAGTCCCCGATTTTATGTTAAAACAACTCCGAACCGTAGATAAAATTGATGTAACCGATATGACTGTTAGAAGATGGGTTTATAAACTGGGTGAAATAACTGGCAAAAAGGTTTATCCACATTTTCTACGCAAGCTGTATGCTACACGGATAAGCGAAAATATTAATATTGCCACAGTCTCAAAACTTTTAGGACATTCAAATCCGGCCACAACAATGAAATATATCGTAGACGTTTCACGACGAGAAATGGATAAAGCAATGGAGGTGTTGTAATGAAGTACGAAAGAGTAAATTATTTAATAACAAACAGACGAGATAAACACTTTATATTCGATAAGTATCTTATTAGGTGTCTCAAAAAAATGATTGGCTATCAAAATTTTGTTAAACTTACTGGGATTCAAGAAAATACGCTTAATCGAATGACAAATTGGAACGAAGTTACGACTCCGACGTATAACAAAATGAATGAGTTTTTAAATAGAATCCCAGAAAAAACCTTTGATGAATTATTAAACATTCTATTCGCAGACGATTGTGAAAATAAGATTTTTGGTGAACGATTATTAAAAGAATTGGACAGCGACAATGAATGATTCGTATTGCGATATTAAATTCAGTTTAGGGGAAAGGGTTAAAATTATTCCCATAGAGACCATTGGAATCGTTGAAGCCTTTTTTATCGACGGAAATGGCGTAGCTTACAAGGTTTCTTTTTGGATTTATGGCGAAATAAAGCATGAATATTTAGATGAGGTATATTTGGAAAGGATTGAAAAACAATGAGCGCATCACAAGAAGCTATCTACGAGGTAGTTGACATAAGTTCTGAGGAAATTTATTATCCTTTGGGCGTTTTTAGCACTTTAAAAGAAGCTAAAAATAGGGTTATAAATTTTAACAAATATGTGGCGATTTCTCCATTTACGGAATATGGAGATGGCGATTATGAAAAAATAGCCATTAGGAAACGCCCGTTTGGTTGGTCTGAGGACGGAACGACACTTATGGTGTTTCGGCGTGAAATTTTTTATCCTGAAGATAGTGAAATTGATCCCTTCTGGGTATTATCAGTTGAATTTAAAAAGGAGAACAACAATGGTCGATCCGGCGCTAATTAAACAAAACACCCCTCATGGTGATGGAGTGGAAATTATTGAATTGGTTAAAAGAGATTTAATCGCCAGAAGTGAAATGGGCGTAAAAAAATATGGTGAAAAACTTAGAGCTTTTAATGGGCGAGACGCTTTGGTTGACGCTTACCAGGAAGCCCTCGATATGGTAATGTACTTACGGCAAGCGATTTTCGAGAGAGACTTTAAATCTTTTTACAAAAAAAATGGAACAAATTAGTTAATGACAAAGTTAAAATAGTAACTCAAGGGAAAATTTGAAATGAACAACAAAGAATTTAGTGTATCCATAAAAAATAAGTTAGAATTGCGTTGGTTGCGTAATAAATACAAAGATAAACTTTTTCTTGATTATGATGATGATTACTATTATCCAACAAAAGTCATTATTAAAAATGACGTAATCACTGGATTTGGTGAAACAAAAAAACACTACGATTCTATTCTTGACATGATTGATAATATTCACGAAGAAATTCCCTGGGGAAAAACCGCAAAAGAACACCGCATTACTGCCATATTTAAGGCAAACCTTAGAATTGAATTGTTAAGCGCTCTTTGGTCTATTGGCAAAAAAACAGTCAATGAGAGAAACAACGGGGAGATAGAATTAATTGACGCATTGTCAAAAGCAATAAATAACACAATAAATGAATTCTAACAAAGGAGAACTAACATGTTGACTTTTATCATTTTAGTGATAATCGCCGGAATGTTTAAGGCCGTTATGGACACCATTAAATTCCACAAATATTCCTGGCTTTTTGGTTTGGCTGTCAAATTGGGGATTAAGAAATGGTTTGCTTCTGAGTGGCAACCCTGGTGGAATCCGGTATGGCATTGGCTTTATCCCAGCGATGGTTGGCATACATCCCAAACAATTGCAATTATACTTATTAGTTTAGCCTTCCGATATTGTGTACCGTCCTGGTGGTATGTTATTCTTTTTTACTTAACATTTACATTAAGTTTTACGTTCTTTTTTCACATAGTTTTTGGGGCGATGTCATTTATTAAAATTGGAAAATGAAATGAGTAAAATCAAAAATATTTCTGTTGTTCTTGTGGGATTATTTATAATTGTGTTATTGGTGCATTTCTACCACAGTTTTAAACATCAGCCCATTAACAATGCGGTTGTAATGATTGATTCAACACAACATGCACCCGTAGCGCCCATTAATCACTTACCCAAAATCATGCAACATCACCAGAAAAAAGACAGCATAAGTGTTTACCAGGGTAAAACGGAAGTGGAAATTTATACTTTTCATAAAAACAGGGTGCATATTAAAAAGAGGGAGTTTCCCTATGAGTCTAATCCTGTTTTATCATATAATAGCACCGGAATTCGAGTTGATTTTAAAAGATTTGGAATGTGTTTTGCACCATATTTCACGATTGAACTTCCACAAAAAACATTTGGAATCCATATCAGATTCCTGTATTATAAAAGATTTGGAATATTTACTGGAGTCACATTCAAGAAGTCCGCCCTAATTGGCCTTGATTACCGTACCCATTTTTTATCAAATAGGCTTATGTTTAGTATCGGGTTCGGCTACCAATACAATGGGTTTAAAATAATATCTTTTTCAATAGGATTTTAAATAAAGGGAAAAAAGATGGACAAAGAAAAGATGATCGTGTTTGGAATTGATCCAGGAGCGAATGGTTTTGTTACAATGTTAAGTGGGGATACGGCCATTGTCAAACAGCTTCCCGTTTATTTTACTGAGCTTAAGACCATAAACAAAAAAAGTGGAAAACCCAAAAAACGCTCCTTTTTAAATGCTGTCGGATTTATAACATTAATGTATCGGTTGTTGGCAACAGGAATAAATCTTTCGGGCATAAAAGAAACCGACCCCATTAAAATTATTGTTGCCGTAGAAAAAGAACATAGTTGGTCGTCTGATGGCAACGTACAGGCTTTTTCATTCGGTGCAAATTACGGAGCTATCTTAGCTGTCCTGGCTTTATGGATTCATGCTGTTAAAGACAATTACAACATCGAAGTAAAACAGATAATGCTTTCAAGTACTGAGTGGAAACAAATCATGGGTATTCCACGTAAAAAGAAAATAACCAAAACAGAAAAAAACAAACTGGTTTGGAATGGCATTAAAAAATATTTCGATGGAAGGGTAAGCTCAAAGGCTTATGATAGTATTGGCATAGCGCTTGCAGCATTATTGCCAATCGTGGGAGAAGATTTATTCGGCAATGTTTTTACCCTAAATGTATTGTTGGTTTAAAATGTTGACTAAAAAACAAAAAAATCTAATCTCCGGCGGTGTATCTTTTGTTGAAAGCTCCGCCATAAATCCACGATGTATGTTGTGTGGTTCTGAAATAGATGATGATGAATTGCGAGACTTTATGGATATTAAACTCATTGATAGTATTTCTAACTTTGAGGTTAATACAGCAAATTTTTTCGTCTGTGAAAAATGCCAGGCCAAACTATTAAATTCTAACAACAAAGAAAACTAATCTGGAGAGTATTATGCACGGAAAACTTGACATTATTTTTCGTAGTGGCGTGGGGGGGATTAGTGAGGTGAAAAACAAAAGAAAATGGAAGGAAATAATTATTCACCACACCTGGAAACCCACCGGCATAGGGAAGGACGGTAAACCGATTTTAACAAGGAAATATGCCGATGAAATTAATAGGGCACATATCATTGATCGGGGTTGGAATGAAATGGGTTACCATTTTCTTATTAATCCCAACGGAATTGTGCAATATGGTGACCGATGGTTAGAACAACACGCCGGAGCGCATTGCGTAGGTCACAATCTGGCCGGAATTGGGATTTCATTTGTGGGAAATTTTGATGTTAATTATCCCACCATCTATCAGATGGAAACCCTTTATGAATTGGTTGCGGAGTTGCTATATAATAACTTTATGGCCTACGATTACGAAGTGCATTATCACAGGGAATTTGCCCATAAGACATGCCCTGGATCACAGTTTCCCGATTTTATTAAACAAACCTTAATGAACACTTAAACCGGAGCGAAAAATGGAAAAGAATAACGAAGTGCAACGAGATTCATTGATTCATTACAGAACCATCAATGTTACTCTCACTCTTGCAATTAAAAAAGTGCAGGATACGAACTATGTTGGAATAGCAGTAAAATCTCCAACTGACAAGTTTAATAAAACAACTGGTAAAAAAATTGCCGAAAGACGCCTTTTACAATTAATCAATTCGAGCCTTAGTGATCCTGAGAAATGGGAATTTAAGCCATTAGAACAGGGTTTAAATCTGGTGGTTGGATTTCCTCCGCAACAATATTTGTCCACAAAAATAATAAAAAGGATCACAAGAAACATTCAATTGTGGTGAGGTTGCCTTGAAAAGAATAGAGTACAACTTTGAAGATGGTTCGGCAATAGTGCTTTACAGCGATATACCCGAAAATGCGGAAGATCAATTTCTCATTGATTTACTCAAGGAGAGATTGACCTTTCCAATTTTAGGGTCAATTACAACAATAAAAATAAACCCAGCCCTAAAAGACTTAATTCCGAAATCAATGGACTAAGCCCCGCTTTGGATTCCAATTCTTTGTGTAACCACTGCATCCGTGTAAAAGCGTGTTACGTGGTACATGCCTTGCAGATCACTATAAGTTTTGTACGTTCCGTAATGAGTGGCAAGAAACGTAGCTTCATATAATCCATGTGCCATAGTATTAAGAACAGTAGCAAATTCCTCAAGAGTTCCGTCCTCAGCAAATCCAGTAAAAACACAAGTTCCATCTATAAAAAGAGTAGCAGATAAATTAAAAACAGTCCCAGCCCCCGCAAACAGCCGGATATAAACGGTAGATTCTGGATTAACATTTATTGGGGCGTAAGCACATACTTTTGATTCCACAGAATGAACGTTGTCACCAGTACCAACCCATCCAGATGGCGTCGCTCTTATAACCGGTAAATCCAAATTATAAATATACCCGATGTTGTCTCCTATTTGCCCAGCCCATAAAGCGCCTGTTTGCTCTCCTGGGTTTGGCTTCATATCCACAGTTTGTGGCATAGAATTGGAGGGTATAATATCAGAA
>JALTEO010000429.1 GCA_027073875.1 Bacteroidales bacterium | reverse complement strand
GTAGTGGGCCTAAGTCAGTCACTACCTCAAATAGGGGAAAGACAAAGGAAGATGTAGATAAAGTGGTAAGTTTTTTTAATAATTCAAACAAAACTTGGCTTATAGGAATGTCTGGCGGAGAGCCAAGTATACATCCATATTTCTATTATATGCTTGAAAAACTTGTGGATAAACATTATTTTCATTTTTTTACAAATCTTACTTTTGACATTAATAAATTTATGAGTATAGTGCCACCAGCTAAAGTGCGCTTTATTAAAGCTTCTTTACATGAAGAAGCTAACGAAGGTGAGTTTTTACACAAATTCGAAGTTTTGCATAGCAAGGGATATAATACTATATTAATAATTGTTTCTACCCCTGACTCTTTCGATAAAATCGAAAGAATAGAAAAAATATCAAAGGAGAAAGGTTTTCCCTTTGATATATCAGTGTTAGAAGGCCCATATAGAGGCAAACTTTATCCTTTAGCTTTTAGTCAAAAACAAGAAAATTTTCTTCTGAAGCACATTAAAGAGCCAGGCAACGCTTTAAGATTACTTGAGAAAACAACGGGGGGACTAAATACATACGGTTTTATGTGCAAAGCTGGTTTTAAAAGTTTTGTGTTAAAAATGGAAACAGGGGAATTTGAGGTATGTGAGTCTAATAGAATTTCTTTGGGTAATGTTTACGATGGAACATTTACTCCCTTTAAGTCTCCTAAAAGATGTGAGATAGTTAATGGCTGTGTAGCGTACAATAGGAATATAGAATTACCTGATAGCTATCTCAGATTCTATGAAAACAGGGATAATAAATTCATATTAAAAAAAGATATACCTAAAGATAGGATGATTTTGAGAGAAATGTTGGAAAAAGAGCTAAATAAGAATAATTACCTTGAATATGGGCAACTAAAAAGAAAAGCTTTAAAAACTCTTGTTGAGGAGATAGGAAATAAAAAATTTTTCTTCTGGGGAGCAGGCATACATGGAGGGAAAGTTTTGTCTGAGTTAAGAAATCAATATCCTGAAGCAGTAAATAATTTTATGGGTTTTATAGATAGTTTAAAGGAGAGACAAAACCTAAAGGTACTTGGATATCCTGTTTATAGCCCCAAAGATAAAAGAGTAAAAGAAGCAGATCTTATAATAATTACATCTTACTCTTTTGAGAAAGATATAAAAGCTACGGCATCAGCTTTGAGAATTAATAAACCTGTAGTAGGGCTGTATTCAGATATACTTAGGAATATAGGCATAAATCACAGTATTTTTTAGATTAGAAAATAGAATAGGAGATTTAAAAGTGGAAGAAATAGATTTTTGTTGCAAACGTTTAGTGGAGAGATTAGAAATTAAAGCAGTAATCTTGTTTGGTGCAGGAGGATTGTTGCCTTATGCAATTAATGAACTTAGTAAATTAAACATTGAAATAGCATATATTTCTGATAATAATAAAAGCTTACATGGAACCAAAGTAAGCGGTATAGAAATTATACCACCCGACAAAATAAAAGATAAAAATCTGCCTGTTTTAATAACAAGTATGTATGCCAAAGAAATTGCATCTCAGCTGAAAAGCATAGGGATCAAAGAATTTTATGATTTTTCTTATGTTTTTGATCTAAGGAGATGGATCGAGCATTTTAATCTTGAGTTAATTAACAACAATATTGACAAAATTAATAAAACAAGAGAATTATTTGAAGATATTGAGTCCAAAAGGGTATTTGATTCTATTTTAAAGTATAGGAAAACACTCAACCCAGACTTCTTATTAAAGGCTTCTTATGATGATTATTTTCATCCTTTAGTACGTCCAGAGGAAGGAGATGTTATTATAGATGGCAGTGCTTGGCATGGAGACACATGCCTTGAATTTGCGTTAAGACTGAAAAACAAATGTATTATATATTCATTTGAGCCGGAAGAAAGCAATTTTAACAAACTAAAAAGCAATATATATAAACACAAACTTCAAGAGATAGTTTTCCCCGTAAAAAAAGGTCTTTATAACAAAGAATGCACTCTGTTTATCAATACCAATGTTGACAATGATATGCAATTTCAAGTTCAATCTACAGATACAGGTAAGTCAATAGAAGTGATTTCTATAGATGCTTTTGTTGAAAAAGAAAAAATTTCAAAAGTAAATTTTATAAAGATGGATATAGAGGGCTCAGAATATAAAGCATTAGAGGGAAGTGAAAAAACAATAGAAATATTTAAACCAAAGTTGGCGATTTGTGTATATCATTTATACAATGATTTATGGGAAATCCCTTTATTAATCAAAAGATTAAACAGTGAATACAGGCTGTATTTAGGCCATCATTCTCAAAATTTGCTTGATACAGTTTTATATGCAATTTAACGAAAGAGAGAACCGAATGAAAGAAAAAAGTGAAAAAATTAGAGTAGATATTTTAAAATCTATCCATCATGCACAATCAGGACACCCTGGTGGCTCACTATCAATAGTCGATATTCTGGTTTATCTATACTTTAAAGAGATGAATATAAAAGACTGGCGAGATCCTAACAGAGACAGGTTTGTTTTATCCAAAGGTCATGCCTGTCCCGCTTTGTATGCAGTGTTAGCAGAAAAGGGGTTCATAGAAAAAAAAGAACTCTGGAATTTGAGAAAAACAGGTGCTCTTCTGCAGGGGCACCCAGAGGTCGGAATTCCCGGTATTGAAGTGGCTTCTGGATCATTGGGTCAAGGGTTCTCTGCCTCTCTTGGTATAGCATTGGGGGCCAAAAGACTGAATAAGACCTTCCGGATATATACTATTCTTGGGGATGGTGAGTGCAATGAAGGCCAGGTTTGGGAAGGAGCTATGTTTGGGGCTTTTCATAAATTAGACAACTTGGTTGCTATTGTCGATTTTAATAACTTACAAAGTGATAATAAATGTGACAATGTTACAGCTTTATCACCTCTAAATGAAAAATGGAAAGCGTTTGGATGGCATGTTTTAGAGATAGATGGTCATGATTTTGTAGAGACAGAGAATGCCTTTAAAACTGCAAGAAAAGCAAAGGGTAAGCCCACGTGCATAATTGCACATACAATTAAGGGTAAGGGTGTTTCCTTCATGGAAAATAATCCTGATTGGCATGGAAGTAGGGGTTTAACAGATGAAGAATTAAAACAGGCATTGAAAGAATTGGGTGAATTATGATTTCGTTAAGAGAAGCTTTTGGAAAGTATTTGTTAGAATTGGCGAAAAAAAGAGATGATTTTTTTGTGTTAGATGCAGATGTTGCAGGTGGCACATTTACCCATTGGTTTAGAAACTTTTTCCCAGACCGATTTGTGGAATGCGGCATAGCGGAGCAAAACATGTTTGGTGTTGCCGCTGGTCTATCCACATTAGGTATAATACCCATTGTTACGACTTATGCCGTTTTTGCATCTATGAGGGCTATAGAACAGGCAAGAAATTCAATTGCATACCCCAATTTTAATGTAAAAATCATAGCATCTCACCCTGGCTTGGATACAGGCCCAGACGGTGCTACACATCAAGCAATAGAAGATTTGGCAATTTACAGGGCAATACCGAATTTTGTTGTTTTGTCACCGACTGACGAAATAGAACTAAAAAGATGTTTGGATTTTGCACTTGATTACAAAGGTCCTGTTTATATGAGAACAGGCAGGAGTCCTGTGCCAACAATCCATAATGAAGGCTATAAGTTCAACTTTGGTTATCCGGATTTGTTGTTTGAGGGAAATAAAGATATTGCACTTTTTGGTTGTGGTATAACCCCTAATAGAATTCTAAATGTAGCAAAAAAGCTCGGTGTAACCGCTGTCAATGTGCCAACACTTAAACCGATAGATAAAAAAGCATTTGCTGATATTTTGAATGATTCCAAAATTGCAATTACTGTGGAGGATCACAACATTATTGGTGGTCTTGGCGACCTTGTCGGTAATATCATTTCTGAGAGTGGGCTTTGCACAAAGTTGATAAAGGCTGGAGTACAAGACAAATTCGGTAAATCCGGCGATCCTATTGAACTTGCAAAGCTTTACGGTATCGATGAATCATCGATAGAAAACACAGTAAAAGAGGCGATAAATGAAATTGAGAAATAAAGTGGCTTTGGTTACAGGTGGGTCAAAAGGCATAGGGAAAATAATAGCAGAAAAGATAGCCCCAATGGTTAACTGCATTGTTTTTACATACAGAGAAAATAGAGACAAAGCCTTGAAAGCAAAAGAAGAGTTGATGATGAATGGAAATAAAGCGGAATGCTTTAAGCTTGATCAATCAAATAGAAAAGAGATAAGGGCAGTTATTGGAGAAATAAATCGTTTATTTGGTGGTGTGGATATATTGATAAACAACGCCGCAATGTCACAAGAAAAACCCTTTGAAACAATTACAGACGAAGATTGGGAAATAATGTTAAAAACAAACCTACAAGGGCCTTTTGGATTAATCCAAGAGTGTTTGCCTCATATGAAAGAACAAAAATGGGGGAGAATTGTTAATATTGTTTCTATCGGTGGACAGTGGGGAGGCTATAATCAAGTGCATTATGCTGCATCAAAAGCAGGACTTATCAGCTTAACGCACTCTATGGCAAAAATTTATTCAAAGTTTGGCATAACGAGTAATGCTGTCTCTCCTGGACTCGTTGCGACTGATATGGCTAAGAATGAGCTACAAACGGAGGTAGGAAAAAAGAAGGTTGAGAATATACCTTTAGGAAGAATAGCCACACCGGAAGAGGTAGCCAATGTTGTTGCTTTTCTGATAAGCGATGAGGCTTCTTATATTACTGGGCAAACGATAAATGTAAACGGTGGAATGTTGTTTAGTCATGGAGTTTAGCAGGAGAGGACAATAGGTTCTTAAAGAAGTATCAGAAGAAATGGATAGTTAACAGTGAATAAGCTAAAAGTTTATAAATTAAACTTAATGATGAATATAGAATATGAAG
>JALTEO010000428.1 GCA_027073875.1 Bacteroidales bacterium | reverse complement strand
CAAGAAAAATAAGGAATTAATCTATGGTGGACTATTTTCTTTGTTACTATCTATGGGTTTAATCTTATTACTATTCAATTCTTAACAAAAGAATTAATTACAATACTCTGCATTTTACTTGTGAGCAATGTATTTGCCTGAAAATCAAAATAACTTGGAATATCTATAAATTTTATTACTTCAGTGCTGTAAAGGCTATATAAAACGCAATATACAATCAATATCTTAGCCCTTTCAAGAATACCGAGTCAATCAAATTGCTGCCGTAGGCATACGGGAAAAATTCTTTGGTTGGTATGGGTTTGGTAACAATGAGATTTGCCCATTTGCCTTTGGTAATACTGCCGAATTCTTCCGATAAGTCCATACCATAAGCTGTATTGATGGTTACGGCATTAAAGATTTCTTCGGGGAGTAATTTCATGTTGATAAGTGCCAGTGACATCATCAATTTCATATTGCCAGATGGCGAAGAACCCGGATTAAAGTCTGAGGCAATGGCAAGTGGCAAGCCGTAATCAATCATCTTACGGGCAGGGGCATAGGGAAGTCCCAAAAAGAACGAAGCTCCGGGCAAGACCGTAGGCATAGTTTCGCTGCCGGCAAGCGATTTTAATTCGTTTTCGCCAACATATTCCAAGTGGTCAACCGATAAAGCATTGTATTTTACGCCTACTTGAATGCCACCGGAAAAATCCAACTCGTTGGCGTGGATTTTCGGTTTCAACCCGTGTTTTATACCAGCCAATAAGATGCGGTCGGTTTGTTCCACGGTAAAAAAACCGCGATCACAAAAGACATCAATAAAGTCAGCCAGCTCTTCGGCGGCAACCATCGGAATCATTTCGTTAATAATCAGGTCAACATAGCCGTCACGATTGTTTTTATATGCCAACGGAAAAGCGTGTGCTCCTAAAAAGTTGGCTTTTATCTCTATGGGAGTGGTTTCTTTCAGCCGGCGGATAACTCTGAGCATTTTTAGTTCGTCGTCGGTAGTTAATCCGTAGCCGGATTTTATTTCTACGGCACAAGTTCCTTGCCGGATAATTTCTTCGATGCGAGGCAACGATTGTTCAAAAAGTTCGTCTTCGGAAGTCTCATGGAGCCGTTTGGCAGAATTTAAAATGCCACCGCCGCGTTTGGCAATTTCTTCGTAGGAGAGTCCTTTTACCTTATCAATATATTCTATTTCGCGACTGCCGGCATAAACCAAGTGCGTATGCGAATCGCAAAAGGCAGGCATCACAAATTTTCCGGAGACATCAATGGTTTCACCGGCATTTTCCGGACAATATGCCATTTTGCCGAAATCTTCTATTTTTCCGTTGTCGTCAATCAGCAAGAAAGCATTATCAATGGCAGGTAATTCTTGCATGGCTTTTCCGGCAACAAAAGATAACTCCTTATTACGGACTTGTAAAAGCGATTTGATATTGGTTAATAGCGTGGACATAAAATGTCAGGTTTTTAAAATTAGGGTTTCAAAGTTACGAAATAAATGCATATGCAAGATGAAAGAAGTTGACAGATACAAATTTGTAAGTGGTGAAAAGCGGAGATTTTTCCGAAAAAAAAGAGTGTTATTGTAAGCGAATACAATGAGTGTGGAATCAGTTTTATTGATGATATTTCTCACTCCGTTCGGAAATGATGAGTGTTTTTCTCCTTCTAAAATAGAAACCATATAGGGGGCTGGTCGTATCAAAAAAATGTTGTATTTTTGACGATTAAGAAAAACATTTACATTATGAAGAAAATTGTTTATCTCTTATTGTTTGTTTCAGTTGTATTTACAAGCTGTTCCAAGGAAAAGAAATCGAACAAAGCGGGCTTAAAGATGCAGGAATTTGTGATAAACATCTCAAAATATTTCCGTTCGTATGATTCGGACTTTATTGTTATTCCGCAAAACGGTGAAGAACTTGCTTTTACCGACCTTGACCAAGAATCCGGCTTAAATATGGATTATGTAAACGCTTGTGATGGACTGGGAATTGAGGAGCTTTTTTATAATGGTGACCTTTCCGTTGATGATTACCGGTTGGGGTTACTTCGTACGGCAAAGAGCAAACTTAAGATAATGGTTGCCGACTATTTGAATGACAACAGCAATTATAATGACGATGTGCAGCGATGCCTGAACGAAGGATTTATTTGTTTCCCGCGACTAAGATCCAACTACTATTACAACGAAATTCCCGATACGGTAATTAACGAAGACACGCTGGATATTACCAAATTGGCTGATGCACAAAACTATCTGTATGTCATTGGGTTGAATGATAATTATAGTAATAAAGACTCTTTGATTTCCGCTTTGGCACAAACCAATTGGGATGTTATTATTATGGATTTGTTTTTTGCCGATTCACCGCTTTCAAAATCGGATGTGGCACAACTGAAAACCAAAGCCAACGGTGGTAAACGACTCGTTATTGCTTATATGAACATTGGCTCGGCAGAGAATTACAGGTACTATTGGAAAGATAATTGGAAACTGCATCATCCTTCGTGGCTAAAGAAACCGTATGAGGGTTACGAAGACGAGATTTGGGTGAAATTTTGGGACCAAGAATGGCAAGACATTATCTACGGTAACGATGATTCTTATGCCAAAAAGATTATTGATGCCGGATTCGATGGTGTTTATCTCGATAATGTGGAAGCATTCTATAGTTTGTATTTCGACTAAAGTATCTAATTTGATTAATTCCGGGAATTTTATCTCAAATTGCCTTATTCTTGGGTTATCCTAAACGAAGTAAAGGAACTCATCCAATAATAGAGATATTTCGCTTCGCTCAATATGACAAAAAAGAGTATTTCGAATTTACCTGTTCTCGTCTTGCCTATGGCGAGACGGGATTTCGGAATCTATTTTTAATTTTTTATTCTTTTAAGCGAGGACGCTCAAAATAACGATGATGATGCCTTTGTGGCTCCTTCGGTACAAATTATTACACTATGAACTACGGTACTATGCACTATAAAAAGAGTGTTCTTGTATGAATAAAGGGTTAATAATAAAACTTTGTTTTATAATATCCCGTATTGCCTTTTCCGTCAATTACAGTAAGTTGCAGGGTGTGTAATTGCCCGTTTTTTTGTATGTGTTTATCAAACCAATAGGTTAGTTGATTGGTTTTGTAATCATAATAGAGCAACACCCATTTACCGTCAATAAAAAGGTGATAATCTTGAATGCCGGACAGGTTGTCGGTAACTTGAAAACGGATGGAAGTATCATTGGTAAACTTAATATTGTCGTAAATATTTAACGGTTTAATTTTTGGCGGTGTGGTGTCGATTGATACGGTGAAGGTACCAAACTTATAAGTTTTTGCTGTTACTTTTCCGTTTTTGTAGTAGCCGCCAACATTGTAAAATCGTTTGCCTGCTTTTTGTACAATGGTCAATTTTGATTTATACTTCGGTTCCACATTATTTGTTGTAATGGAGATTGTTGCTTTTTTTTGCAGTGGAACTTCTTTATTGCAAATGGTAATGATGGGAGAGTAATATTTGTCGCTCGGTGAAATCTTATAGGTAAAATCCAAATCATCATACAACGCATTTTGTGGAAGCAGTATGGAAAACGAGTCGTTTTCAAATTTGTTGAATTGCTGATACGAAAAAAGTTGACCCTGATATCTCGGCTTTTCTTCCGGTTGAGTCGGTCCTTGTATAAAGAATGAAAGAGACGAAGAATTTCCCTTCGAATCGGTTACTACAATCTTCATTTTGTGAATCAGTGTGTCTTTTAGTATAATCTTTCCTGTGGCATTTTTCGGAAAATAGATTGGTAGTTGATTGTTGGGTTGTTTGTAGAGTCGTTGAAAGCGTTCTTTCGTGCGGATATAATAGGGGAAATCAATTAAACTGTTGACATATCGTTTTTGGCTGTACGAAAATTCATCTAGCTGATAGCCAAAGAATTCCTGATTGTCGAAATACGCTGTGATATTATTGATACCGCATATATTGGTGGAATTGTTAAAATAGTCGTAAGTTTTGATAGCAATGCCGGTGGGTTTTGATATTTTTAAAGTTTCTGTTGCTAAGGTGTATATATGAATTTCACTATCGGTATCCTTCTTTAGGTTACACTTGTAGATAGTCTGTGTATGTGTGTAATCGGGAAACGAAGTTGAGCTGATTTTGTAAATGGAAGGCGAGATAGTGTCTTCTATGTCAAATCCCATTTTTATAGGATTTACCGGATGTTGATTATTCTTTTTGCGAATCTCAAAGTGGAGGTGTGGACCGCCGGAGCTGCCTGAATTGCCGGAAAAGGCAATGGTGTCGCCCTTGTGGATTTGAAATTTTGTTTTTAGCGGAAACAGTTCAATGGTGCATTTGTGTTGCTTATATTGCTCGTCCTGAACATATTGCCAAATATCATCGCGAAACTTTGACAAATGAGCATAAACACTCATATAGCCGTTGTAATGTGTAACATAGAGTACTTTACCAAAACCGTAGGGGCTTATTTTGATACGACTGATATAACCATCGGCAATGGCAATAACGGGTTTACCTGTTTCTTCGTTGGTTTTAATGTCAATACCGGAATGAAAATGGTTGCTGCGAAGCTCGGCAAAAGAACCGGAAAGTAACAGGGGAGGGGTTAACGGATTAATAAAGTCCGGCTGTGTTTGGCTAATGCCTGCCAATGAAATTAGTAAGAAAGTATAGAGAAACCATTTTTTCATCTCGTAAAAATTAAGGTGCAAAACTATAAAAAATGACAGGATGGAGGTGAATAATCTTTTTTTGTTGTTTTCCTATTATTCATTTAGTGTCTGATATCGGTAATATTTGTTTTGTAAAATTTCCCGTCTGCAAATTGAATTTTTAGTTGACTGCAATTTATCGTCAACTTTTTTTTATATTATTCAGTAGATAACCAAAATCTTTGTCAATACAATAGTTTTTCAATTCCA
>JALTEO010000427.1 GCA_027073875.1 Bacteroidales bacterium | reverse complement strand
TCTACTGATTTAACATCTAATGCCGGAGGCGGTTCCGGAAATTACAGTTACCAGTGGACAAACAATATAAATTCCGATGAATCTACAGATGCAGATATAACAGTTAGTCCTTCAGAAACGACAACTTACACCATTAAAGTTACAGATACAGATAATGGTGATACAGTAAGTGCCGATATTACTATTGTGGTGAATAAAAATACAGCAATTACCTCTCAACCAAGTTCAGCTACAAAATGCGAAGACGATAATGTAACCTTTAGCTTAACCGCCGATGGTAGCAATTTAACATACCAATGGAAAAAAGACGGTAATGCCATAAGTGGAGCCACGAGCGACAGTTACACTATAAATAATGTAACAACCGATGATGCAGGCGATTATACCTGTGTAGTTTCCGGTGACTGTGGAGATGTTACTTCCGATGTTGCTAAATTGAAAGTAAATAAGAGTACAGTAATTACTACACAACCAAGCTCTGCCACTAAATGTGAAGGCGACGATGTAATCTTTAGCTTAATCGCCGATGGTAGCAATTTAACATACCAGTGGAAAAAAGACGGCAATGCCATAAGTGGAGCCACTAATAACAGTTACACCATAAATAATGTAACAACCGGTGATGCAGGAGATTATACCTGTGTAGTTTCCGGTGATTGTGGTGATGTTACCTCAGATGTGGCTAAATTGACAGTTAATGAGAATCCAACTGTTGATGCAGGAGCAGATACAACTATCTCTTCCGGTTCTTCTACAACGCTTGATGGAACAGTAAGTGGCGGTAGTGGTTCTTATACCTACTCGTGGACACCTTCCGATAAAATCGATGGTGCTTCCGATGAAGAGGATGCAACTACTGTTGCCCTGACTCAAACGACAACCTTTACTTTAAGTGTTGAAGATTCGGAAGGTTGTTCCGCGTCTGATGATGTCCAGATTACAGTAACAGGAGGAGCTTTAACAGTAAATCCACAAGCCAGTGAAGATACTATCTGTAATGGAGATACCACCCGTTTAATATCTAATGCCGGAGGCGGTTCAGGAAATTACAGTTACAAGTGGACAAACAATGTAAATTCTGATGAATCTACAGATGCAGATATAACAGTTAGCCCTACAGAAACGACAACTTACACCATTAAAGTTACAGATACAGATAATGGAAATACCGTAAGTGCAAGCATTAGGATTGTAGTAAATGAGAATCCTGAATTAAATGCCTCAATAACAGATGCAAGTTGTGGTAGTAATGATGGTTCAATATCTGTTGATGTTACAGGGACAGCACCATATACCTACTATTGGAGTAATTTAAATACAACAAGCAGCATAGATTCTGTTCCTGCAGGAATATATGAGGTAACAGTAACAGATGGTAATGCATGTCAGACAACAGAGACCTATACAGTAGAAAATGCAGGCGGTGGTCATTTAGTATTGAACTCAGTTGTAGATGTAAAATGTTATGGTGATTCAACAGGAAGTATAACAGTAACGATGAGTGGAGGAACACCAACCTTTGACTTCTACACTTCGTTATCAGGAAATACCATAGACTCATTATTGTCATCTAATGATTCAGTCTATGTTGCTAATAATTTACCATCCAATGTGTATCGAGTAAAAGCACAAGATGGAGCCGGTTGTACATCTTTTGTTGATGTAACCGTAAATACCAATTCAGAGATTTTGGTAGATACTCAAGTGGTAAATGCATCGTGTTATGGATATAATGACGGCTCAATAAGTTTAGATGTTAGTGGAGGAACAAGTCCATATGCTTTCAGTTGGTCAGGACCAAACTCATTTGTTAGTTCTTCAGAAGATATATTATCACTTTATTCAGGACTATATAATGTTGTAATTAAGGATTCTAACGACTGTGCTGTTGAACTGTCAGATATTAATGTAACAGAACCGGCTCCAATCTCTTTAGTTGATACGATTATTTATTCAGGCACAAGTGCAACCATAGATATCATTGAACCGGGATGTGAAGGATTTTCTTACACTTGGTCAGATGAATCAACTGATTGTAAAGCAGAAAATTTAGTATCCGGAGAGTATTTTGTTACGATTACAAATGATGCTACAGGATGTTCGATAACAGCAAACTACCTGATTGATGTTGATATTCCATTAATTATACCAACACTTATTACGCCAAATAATGATGGCTATAATGACATTTGGAAACTTTCAGGCATTGAAGCTTACGATAACATCTTTATCGAGATTTATAATCGATGGGGAAATATCATTTATACTTACGATGGTAGTGGTTATGGTTATGCAGATAAACCATTCGATGGGACATATAATGGTGCTGATTTACCAATAGGTGCTTATGTTTACATTTTGGATTTAAAGAATGGAAAAGAGCCCTATCATGGAGTTGTAAATATTCTAAGAACAAAAATAAAATAATATACAGGAGAAACGAAAGTTTTCCTACTAACGATAAAAACAAATAATTATGAAAAAAGTAATATTATTATCGATTATCAGTTTACTGATTACGAATATGGTTTTTTCCCAGCAGTTACCTATGTACAGTCAGTATATGAATAATAAGTTTTTGTTGAATCCGGCCCTTGCAGGCAGTGAAGATTATATTCCGATACGGCTTACCGCACGGCAACAATGGGTAGGGATAGAAGGAACACCCTCTACCCAAACATTAAGCGGGCATTATTTATTTGGAGATAAAAATATGGGAGTAGGCGGTTGTATTTTTTCAGATCGTTTTGGGATGAATTCAAAAGTAGGCATACAAGGTTCATATGCTTATATTTTAGATTTGGACTTGTGGGACTCAAAATTAGCATTGGGCTTGTCCTTTATGCTTTTTCAGTATTCCTTTAATAGTACAGATGCCATTGTGACCGATGCCAATGATCCCTCAATAGCTTATGCTAAAGAAAGTGCTCTTGTTCCCGATGCTAACTTTGGAGCTTACTGGCATAACGATGAATTCTTTTTTGGAGCTTCGGCAAATCAATTGATAGAATCCAAAGTAAAGTTTGATAATTTAGATGCGACAAATAATATCTTGCAGCGTCATTATTTTATTATGGGAGGTTATAAATTTAAAGTTACAAAAGAGATAGATATTGAGCCCTCTTCATTGATAAAAATGACAGCCAGCACACCGGTAGATTTTGATTTAAATGCAAAAGCTTATTATAAAAAGAATTATTGGTTTGGCTTATCATACAGGACAGGGATTTACAAAAATATGAGGCATTCAGTGATAGCCATGATTGGAGCCAAATATAAGCATATGGTTTTTGGCTATGCTTTTGATTATCAGTTTTCAAATATTAGCAGCTACACATTTGGGACACACGAGATAATGCTTGGATATAACTTGGGAGAGACTGAAAGTGGAGGAAGTTCATTTTAACCCCAAAAATTCACGGAATTTTCTACTATTAAGAAATACCCAAATTTGGAATTTTACAAAATCCCGGATTTGGGTATTTCTAAATCGGGATTTCCCACTTTGCCCTCCCCTTTATTCATCGTACATTCATACAATTTATTACTTTCTTGTATGAATAAAGCGGGTTAACTTATAGTAATTTTCTATCATTAGTGATATTTTAGGATTTTCTCCAAAGAAATAATTTGTAAAAGATGGGAGTTGATGGGCTTCCTTTTTTTTGTGCTAATCTTTTTATTATTAAGAATCTATCGATAACTTTTACTGTACGGTAATCATCGGTAATTATGATATTAGCTTCAGTAAGCTCTTTTAATTACTTTAGCATTTTTCTGCTTATTGTATTGTGGTAAAAATGAAAATCCATTACAGCGGAGGAAGAGGGATTCGAACCCCCGGTCCCACGAAAAGCAGGACAACTGATTTCGAGTCAGCCCCGTTCGACCACTCCGGCATTCCTCCGTTATAATATATTATGGTAAGAACAAAAAAAGAAGGCATCTGCCTTCCTATTCATTTTGGCGGAGAGAGCGGGATTCGAACCCGCGGTACCGTTATTCACAGTACGCCGGTTTAGCAAACCGGTGGTTTCAGCCACTCACCCATCTCTCCGGAGAACTTGCTAAAGCGTTGCAAAAATAATAAGAATAAATGAAATGGAAATAAGAATTTAGAAAATTATTTTTTCTTAAAAGTTTCCATTTTGTTGTCAAAATTCAAGAAATAATCACCTTTTTTCAACCCTGAACAGTCGATTTTATCACCAAATCCTTTTTTTACAATATTGCCGTAATAATCGTAAATCTCGTAAAGTGTTGGACTGGTGAAAGTAATTTCATTTTCCACTTTTTTAGGCGTGAATGACACAGGTGGTGTTTTTGATTTATAGGTCAGTTCTTCAGAATAATGTGGTCTTTTGGTGAAATCAATTTGTTTAACACGGAATTTATTATTGCCTGAATGTGGATGAACAGTAATTGAGTAACTATTAATTCCCGGTGTCCCTTTGCCTTCAACCGTTCCTACTTTAATCCACTTATTCCAACGATACTGTTCTACTATAAAAGGTAATGAACCGGATTCTCCCTTTGATGTCCATTTGAATACTTTATCGTTATCTATGTTCATGGAAGCAATGGTAAAAGTACTTGTTGGTTTAAGTACTTCAGCATTGAGTATTTTTGGAGAGCAATTCTCTTTATGTTTAATTTCAATGGATACTTTATCTCCAATTTTAAATTGAAAAACAGATAAATCAATTTCAAAAGCACTTGAATTTATCTCGTCTGTGGTAACTTTTCCGTTAACAGAAACCTCATAGACACAAAAACCAATTCCCGAAGAGGCAAAAGGATTCATGACATATAAGTTTTTTCCTTGGAAAACGCCATTTAAAACAATATCTCCAGATGCCCAAGACTGAGCAATTGCAAGGGTTACAGCGGCTATAATAAAGACAATACGCTTCATTTTTCTAAAAATTTTGAATGTACGAATGTAATACCAATTTTTTAAATATCAAAAAAAATTCTTTGAATAACAGAAAAAAATTTATCTTGCAAGATATTTTTAATGTAATTAAATGAAGGTCGTATTATCTAATGCTTTGATTGTTATATTGTTGTTGTTTTATGGATGTACCCAGAGAGTAATAGAAAAACATACAAAATCTGTTACAGATACTTTATCGATAAATTTCCAAAATAGCTATCAAACACTTTTCCCGCCATCTGTTAATGATAAGGTGTCGTCACAAATTGTTACACAATTATATGATGGTTTAGTTACCTATAACTCCAAGAATTTGAATATTCAACCGGCAATTGCTAAAAGTTGGGAAAAAGACGAGACAGGAACAGTTTATACTTTTCATCTAAATACCGATATTTATTTTAATGCAAATCCCGTATTTAATAATAGACCGGAAAAGTTAACGATTGATGATATTTTGTTTACTTTTCAATATTTATGTACGAAATTATCGGGGAATAAGAATTTTTTTAGTCTAATGTACAAAATAAAAGGTGCTAAAGAATATTATGATACACACTCGAAAATAAGTAAAGAATTTGATATCGAAGGTGTTAAAGCTGTTGATGATTCTACTTTGCAAATTTCGATTGAAGATAAAAATTTCCCGATTTTAGATGTATTGGCTTTGCCGTCTGCTTCTATTTTTTCACACAAAGCATATCAAAAGCTGAAAGAAGAATGTTTTATCGGATCGGGACCTTACTTTTTAACGAAACAACCGGAAACAAATCCAACATCGATGATGTTAGTATATAATCCTTATTATTATTTGCAGGACAATTCCGGAAAATATTATCCTTATATTTCTAATGTGTTAATTTCATTTGTTCCTTCTAGGGAAAAAGAATTGAAATTACTTCAGGACGGGAAATTAGATATTGTTCTTGGATTGAATAATAATGATTTATTGAAGTTTTTGGAACAAAATATCGATGTTGTTGAGTCGAAAGAACCAAAATTTATTGTGTCGTCAGCAGGGGATAACTTGCAGGATATTTATTCAAGCAGAGTGATAAATTTTTATTCTAATGCAATGTCATACCTTGATTTATCAATAGTTTATTTTCAAAAAGATAAATAAAAATTTCCTGATTTCTTTCTAATCTTATTTTTGTATTCTTTTTTTTATTTATTTTGCTAAAAATAATTTAAAAAAAATACAATGAAACGATTTACCAATTTTTTTCTAGCCATTGTAATGGCATTTTCCCTTGTGTTTTCTGCAAAGGCACAAGTTGATTCTGTTAAAGCTTACCACTTTACAACAGATAAACGGGTAAAAACAACTTCTGTGAAAAATCAATACCGTTCTGGTACTTGTTGGGCTTTTTCAGGAATTTCTTTTTTTGAAACCGAATTGTTGCGTATGGGAAAGGGAGAATATGATTTATCCGAGATGTTTGTCGTAAGAAATATATACTCAGATAAAGCAATAAAATATGTCCGGCTTCATGGGCACATGAACTTTGGTTCCGGTAATGAATTTTACGATGTAGAATATGTTCTAAGAAAATATGGTATTGTGCCGGAAAAAGTTTATGATGGGTTGAAGTATGGGACAGATAAACCCGTTCATGCTGAGATGGATAAAGTATTAGAAAATTTTGTAAAAGCCATTGTTGAAAATCCGAACAAAAAGTTAACACCGGTTTGGCACGATGCTTATGACAAGATTTTAGATACTTATCTTGGTGAATATCCAAAAGAGTTTACTTACAAAGGCAAGAAATATACACCGAAATCTTTTATGGAATCTTTGGGATTAAATATGGATAATTATGTAGATATTTCTTCGTTTACACATCATCCTTTTTACGAGAAATTTGTTCCTGAATTGCCGGACAATTGGCAAGGAGGACAAGATTATAATGTTCCACTCAACGATTTGATAGCAATTATTGATAATGCAATTAACAAAGGATATTCTGTAGCATGGGCATCTGATGTCAGTGAAAAGGGGTTTTCGTGGAAAAACGGAATTGCAATTTTGCCCGATGAAAAAGTTGATGAAGTTGCTAACTTAGAAAGTGATAAGTGGTTAAATATGGATAGAAGAGAAAAACTACACTATTTATATAGTTTTAACAATATTGTAAAAGAACAAACCGTAACACAGGAAAGTCGTCAGGAAGGGTTTGATAACTACCAAACTACAGATGATCATGGTATGCAGATTGTTGGAATTGCTCACGACCAAAAAGGAACTAAATATTATATTGTAAAAAATTCTTGGGGTGTTAAAGGAACACCTTTTAAAGGATTTTTCTACGCCTCGGAACCTTTTGTGAAAGCTAAAACAACAGGTATCTTGGTTAATAAAGAAGCAATCCCTTCTGATATTGCAAAAAAATTAAAATTAAAATAATTCCTTGTGCAGATAAATATTTGTAGTAATTTTGCCACGGGTAAGTCTTATACGACCAGCTCCTGTCTAATCCCCCAGGTCTGGAAGGAAGCAAGGGTACGATGGTTGAGCGGTGCGATATAAGTAGCTTACCCATTTTTTAATTATAAATCTTGAAACGATTATGAAATTTTTTATTGACACAGCTAATTTAGACCAAATAAAAGAAGCCAATGATTTAGGTATTCTCGATGGTGTAACAACTAACCCATCGTTGATGGCAAAAGAAGGTATTAGTGGCGAAGCGAATTTTCTGAACCACTATAAAACAATTTGCGAGATTGTAGATGGCGATGTAAGTGCCGAAGTGATTGCTACCGACTTTGACGGTATGATTGCCGAAGGTGAGAAATTAGCGGCATTACATCCGAATATTGTTGTGAAAATTCCTGCTATCAAAGAGGGAATAAAAGCCATAAAATATTTGTCATCAAAAGGAATAAAAACAAATTGTACTTTAATTTTTAATGTCGGTCAAGCACTATTGGCAGCCAAAGCCGGTGCAACATATGTGTCGCCGTTCATCGGTCGTTTAGATGATATCTCCAGTGACGGTTTGCAACTGATAGAAGATATTGTAAATATGTTTAATTATTACGATATTGCGACACAAGTGCTTGCTGCCTCTATCCGTCATACAATGCACATTGTGGAATGTTTGAAGATTGGAGCTGATGTTGCTACTTGTCCGTTAAATGCCATCCTCGGTCTGCTCAACCATCCGTTAACCGATAAGGGTTTGGAGAAATTCTTAGCTGATTATCATAAATTAAATCCATAAATGTTATTACGGATACATCCTGATACGCCGGATCCAAGACGAATTCACGGGGTTGTAGAAATACTCCGCCAAGGTGGTATCATTATTTATCCTACCGATACGGTCTATGCCATAGGGTGTGATATTTTTCACCAAAAAGCAATTGAACGAATTGCCAGAATTAAAAAAATTGATCCCAATAAAGCCCACTTCTCATTTGTGTGTTACGACCTGAGCCATTTGTCTGATTATACCAAACCGTTGGATAACAATATATTCAAAATGTTAAAACGCAATTTGCCCGGACCGTTTACTTTTATTTTGGAAGCAAATAACGAAGTGCCGAAACGATTCCGGAAAAATAAAAAAACAGTTGGTATCCGTGTGCCAGAGAATAATATTGCACGGGAAATCGTTAGGCAATTAGGACATCCTATTTTGAGTACTTCATTGATAGCGGAAGATGATGTTTTGGAGTATTATACCGACCCCGAATTAATTCACGAAAAATATATCAAATTGGTTGATTTGGTTATTGATGGTGGAATGGGAGGTATTGAACCGTCCACTGTTATTGATTGCTCCCGCGACGAGTGGGAGGTTATTCGTGAAGGACTCGGAGAGATTCAGTAACAAGTTTATTCTCAAACGCTGTTTTTTTATTACTTTTACCATCTAAATAATTTATTTTGCCGGTGTCATGTCAAATATATTATTGCCATACCAAGCATCGTTCTTTTTGCCGATAACTGCATTAAAAATTTTAACCATAGCTATAGCTATGCTAAATATTTTATGTTTTGTTCTCAATAAAAACAACTTCAACTTTTATAACATAACATACTTGATATGACACTAGTCTTTTCCGAAAAAATATCAAACCGGCTTATTTATACGCTTGACTTTATTTTCAAGGATTATCTGAATACTTCCTATGAACTGACAGATGAAAAAAATAAGTTTCTAAATTATAATGGTGTTAAAATATGTTATGGTAGCAAGAATCTCGGAGAAACATTTTTTATTTATGCTGAAAGTTTGTTGTTTGAGACTGGTATTCAGAATCTTGATGTTATAGTCGGCGAAATTGATAGTACCCAAGTTCTTTTCCCTGTGAATGCGGAGCATACTGATCTGCCATTTGATGTTTTTGCTGCTGTCTTTTACTTGTTGTCGCGTTACGAGGAATATTTATTCCGGTTTAATAAAAAACAATACCGGTTTCCGGCATCGGAATCAATTGCGTATAAAAACAATTTCTTGAATGTGCCTATTGTCCACATTTGGATTGAGCAACTAACTCAGGCAATTCGGCAAAAGTTTCCTGATTTTAATTTTAAGTTTCCTGCCTATCAGTTTCTTCCATCGTTTGATGTGGATAATGCCTATGCTTATTTGCATAAGGGGTTCTGGCGAACAGTAGGAGCGACAGCAAAATCAGCTCTTTTGTTCAGAATTACAGATTATTTTGACCGATGGCTTACATTTTTTGGAGCTCAAAAAGATAAATACGATGCTTACGACTATATCGAACAGATAATAGCAGAGAATAATCTGCAACCTATTTGGTTTTTTCTCTTAGGAGATTATGGAAAGTTTGACAAGAATATCTCACCGGATACGCCGGCATTCAGAAAATTGATTTTAAATTTAAGTCGTAAGTTTCAGGTGGGTATTCACCCTTCATTTGCATCAAATGATAAACAGGGACAATTATCAACGGAAATTCATCGATTAGAAGAAATTACAGGCGAAAAAGTTTTCCGAAGCCGCCAACATTTTCTAAGAATAAAATTGCCGGATACATATAGAAGTCTTTTAGATGCAGGCATACGGGAAGATTATTCTATGGGCTACGCAGAAGAACCTGGATTTCGTGCAGGTGTTGCCTTACCGTTTTACTTTTTTGATTTAGAACAAAATACTCAAACAACACTGAAAATTATTCCGTTTCAGGTGATGGATGTTTCGTTACGGCGATACAAAAAATACAATACCGAAGTAAGTAAGGATGTCATAATGCAATTGATTGATATTACAAAGCAATATCATGGTACATTTGTTAGTTTATGGCATAATGAATCACTGGGAACAGACAAGTATTGGAATAATTGGAGATATGTTTTTGAGTGGATGGTAAAATATGCAAGAGAGAAATGAGAGTTAGACTTTTAAAACATAATCAGATTGATAAATCAAAATGGGATGAGGTAATAAAATCTTCATATAACGGGATGGTATATGGTTTTTCGTGGTATTTGGATATTGTCTCTCCACGATGGTCTGCTATTGTTTTGGGTGATTATCAGTATATTATGCCTGTTCCTTCAAAACGAAAGTATTGTTTTAAGGTTTCGCTTCATCCGTATTTTGCTCAACAACTTGGTATTTTCTCCAATCAAAAGATTACACAAGATATTACGACAATTTTTCTTAAAATACTTTTCAAATCATTCTCTTATGTGGAACTGAATATGAATAAGTTTATGAGTTTGAAAGGACTGAATTATTTGTATAGAGAAAATATGACATTTGAATTGGACTTAATTCAATCGTATGATGATTTGAGACATTATTATAATGAGAACACAAAAAGAAATCTAAAGAAATGTGATAAATTAGGTGTGCAGATTTCCGAAAACTTATCCCGGGAAGAATTTTTAGATTTTTTTCGAAAAAATATTGATGAGCAGTTAGGCATCTTAACAGAGAAAGCATATCAGAAGGTTTATCAAATCATTAGATTACAGAAATCTCCTTATTTTGTTCCTATGATAATAAGTGCTCATGTAAATGGTAAGTTGTGTGCTGCTGCCTTTTTTATTAAAACAACCGATAGAGTTTTTTACTTGTTTGGTGCATCAAATCAAGAGGGAAAGAAAACACTGGCAATGTTTCGGATAATAGACTTTGTTATCAGGAAGTTTGCAAAGAAAAATGTTATCTTAGATTTTGAAGGTTCTAATATCCCGAATATTGCTCGAATGTATCACGGCTTTGGAGCAAAATCTTATTCGTATGACACACTTATTATTAATCGTTTACCATTTTTCGTAAAAAGGAAGAACAGAAAATGAATTGGGATAAAGCCGTTCACGAATACAAAATATTTCTAAAGTTAGAAAAAGGACTTTCTGATAATACGCTGTATGCTTACTTGGGAGATGTGGATAAATTGAAGCAATTTCTTTCTCAAAAAAAACCGGTTGACAGTGTTATGCAGATTCAAACGGAAGAAATTAAGGACTTTTTGCAATGGATTAATGAATTGGGTATGACTGCTCGTTCTCAGGCAAGGGTTTTGTCGGCAATAAAGTCGTTTTTCAAATTTTTGATTTTTATCAGGGCGGTAGAAACAAATCCTGCAGAGTTGGTGGAGGCACCGAGACTGGGAATGAAACTGCCGGTAGTGTTATCAACACAGGAGATTGATGATTTGAAAAATGCAATAGATTTATCAAAACCGGAGGGGCATCGCAATCGTGCCATTATTGAAACGCTTTATAGTTGTGGACTTCGTGTCTCGGAGTTAGTTAATCTTAAAATTTCAAATCTTCATTTTGACGATGGTTACATTTTGGTTTTTGGAAAGGGAAATAAAGAACGAATTATTCCGGTAAGCCGGCAGGCGATGAAAGATATCGATATCTATCAGACACATTATCGTAAAAAATTAAAAGTAATAAATCCGAAAGCAGAGGATATTTTGTTTTTGAACAGACGCGGCGGGCAATTGTCCAGAGTAATGATATTTACGATTGTCAAGGATTTGGCAAATAAAATTGATTTACAAAAAAATATTAGTCCGCACACATTTAGACATTCGTTTGCTACCCATATGGTTGAGGGTGGAGCAGATTTGCGGGCAGTTCAGGAAATGCTGGGACACGAATCAATATTAACAACTGAGATTTATACACATTTGGATAGGAACTATCTGAAAGAGATTGTTTTGGAATGTCATCCGAGAGCAAAAAAATCATAATAATGCTTAATTGTTAAAAATTTTATTGTTATTTTTTTTGGTAGTAAAAAAAAACACTTTACCTTTGAAAAAAATTAAAAGAGATGAAAAAGATAGCAATTGCATGCGTAGTTATTTTCACAACTGTAATAGTAATGTCTTCGTGTAAAGCACATTCTTCTTGTCCTGCTTATTCACAGGTTAATCATCAAGTTGAAAATACAGTTTATTCTTAATATAGATTCTATATAACTTTCCTAAAAGATATTAAAAAAGGCTTTCTGTTTTACGGAAAGCCTTTTTAGTTTGGGAAAACTGAAGCGGGTTTTAATGTATAATTGATATATTTTTCTTGAAAACTCCGAAATTTGTTTTAACCATTAGGTAGTAAATTCCGTTACTCAAATTGCTCACATCCATAATTTTCTCATAGGAAAGAGTTTGAGTCCATCCAACAACTTTAATTGTTTGTCCGATAGAATTTAATAGTGTGATTTTTGCATTAGTATCATAGGGGAAAGTGATAGAAATATTCATCACATTATTAGCAGGGTTAGGATAAACATTTATTTCCGGTCCTATACCAAGGGCTTTCAAACCTTCAGCTAAGTCTTTCGAGAAAACATCATCTGTATTATTTTCAGATGTTTTTTCATAGTTAGCATCTGAGTTATTTGGCAAATTAACAAAAGAGAATGAACCATTTGCTTCGGGATATTGCTCTGATGTTGCTAATTCCGGAGTATTATTTATATCCCTTGATTTATTATCATCACAGCCAGGTACATAAAAATACCATCCGGCAATACAGTTATTAGCATCAGTTACAACGACAATGTAATAATCACCGGCATCTACCCAAACATTATCATCGGTTCCTAAAGAATTACCATCTAAATCAAACCATTCGTAAGAATATGGGTCAGTCCCTCCTGATGCGGCAGCAGAAACATGTGCAAGACAAAGACCAAAGTAATTATAAATTTGTCCGGTTATGTTGACATCTAACGAATCCGGCTGAGTTATGGTAACTGTTTGAGTTGCTGTATTTCCACATTGGTCAGTAACGGTTATGGTGTAATCACCGGCTGGTAAATTACTGATTGTATCCGTTCTTACTTTATTTGACCAAGTGTAAGTGTAAGGTGGGAATCCATCGGTAGCCGTAGCTGCAATTTCACCAGTACTATCGCCATTACAAAGGATTTCGTTAGTGATTTGCGTAGAAACACTTACCGGTGGATGATAAGTAATATGTGCTGTGGCAACAGATGAGCATCCTGTATAATCTGAGACTGTAACTGTATAATCACCTTCGCTTAAGTTGGTAATAGTGGCTGAGGTGTCACCGTTAGACCAATTGTAAGTGAAAGGTCCATATCCTTCGTTTGGTGCAACGGAAATCTGTCCGTCATCAGTGCCACCACAACCTGCATCGGTAACATTGGTAGTTAATCCATCGAAACAGCCGTATTTGGCAATGAAGCCATCAAAGTTTCCGGAGTTGGTGTTTGTCAAAGAAATATTTGAGTTGAAAGCGATGGCAGATGCCTTAAATTTTCCTATAAAATAAATATTTCCAAGACTATCAGATGTTACGCCTATTCCTTTGTTTATACTATTGGATGAAACTGTTATAGGTATTATCTTTTTGTATTCTCCATCAGGAGTTATTGTTGCAATAAAAGGTTCGGTATTAGCATTGGCAGTAATTGTGGTATTTCCACATTGAATTGAGTTAGAAAAAAACCCGGTAGCATATAAAGTGGAATTGTTATAATTTAATCCTAAAACACTTTCCCTTCCTTTACTACCGTTCGCTAATCCCCATATTAAATTACCATTCGAATCAAATTTTCCGATAAAAAAATCTTGACTTTCATTATTTGATTCAAAAATAACATCATCAATGTTTAATGTTCCATAAAAAAAACCAGAAACATAAATATTTTGTCCATCTGAAACAGAACTCCATAACTGGTCTGATTTTGTCCCACCAAAAGATTTAGCCCAAATAACATTCCCAGATAAATCTGTTTTAATTAAGAGAAAATCACTGTTGCCATTACTAATAAGAGTATCGCTTTCGTAAATTAATGTATCAGGGAAATAACCTGATATGTATAAATTATTATTTAAGTAAAGAAATCCTGATAATAAAATTTTATTTGATGATGAATAAATTTTATGTGCATTAATAAAATTACCATCTAGGTCGTATTTAGCAAGAAAATAATTTTTTTTGTCAGATCCTTCTAATAAAGTGTCTGCCGACCTTGAAAGTAAAACACTCTCATAATAGAATCCAACCACATACAGATATTTCCCGTCAGAGGTAAGTTTTCTGCCTTTTTGAATGCCTGTGTTTTTCCCCATATTTTTTGCCCAGATAACATTGCCATCAGGTGATATTTTTGCCAAAAAAGCATCTTTTTCATCTGTAGAAGTAATGGTAATATCACCAAAAGATACAGAATTCCCAAAACTGCCTGTAATATAAATATTCCCGTTATTGTCAATATATAAATCTTTGGGGTCATCTTCTATGGTGCTTCCAATCTGAAAAGACCATAAGAGTGAGCCATATTTGTTAAATTTTAGAATTATTAAGTCTTTTGAGTCGTTTGGCGTGGAAAATGATTGCCCTGCAATATTAGCATTGCCTATTAGTTCAGATAGAACAATGACATTATTGTTGGCATCTAAAACTGTTTTTTCGGTTTCAAGATTATCATTCCCTGCAATTTGCAAAGACCACAACCAATCTTGGGCATTGCTTGTTAGTGTTCCTAAAAAAGTAATTAAAAATAAGACTATATAAAATATTCGCTTTTGCATCTATTAATTATTTTAATGGTATAAAGATAGTATTGTGAAAAGACGATAGAAAGTGTTTGTATGTTAATATCGTATTTTTTTATTTAAAGTGGTTGATTTAATTGATGAATAATTATAGTGAGCCAATTACCTTATTTTTATATAAAGAATATTATATTTGTGAAAGAATTAAGTGTAAATATTAACAAAATTTTGTTAATATTTTATAATTTTAGGTTATTGTTATGAGAATATTGCTAAATGCAGCAACTGTAAAAT
>JALTEO010000426.1 GCA_027073875.1 Bacteroidales bacterium | reverse complement strand
ATTACGAATTATCCCAAAGCCCCAACGGGATCCCTTCGGAAGGATGCCTTTGGCACGAATAAAAATGTAACAATTGAATAATGAACTTTTAACTTTACAAACTTTTAAACTAAAATAAACAGGTGAAACACAGTAATCGTTTAATTATTACAATACTCTTAATGGGATTCTCTTTTCTGTTTTCAAGTTGTTCATTCAAAGATGTTGAGACAGGAAATATAGAAGGTATTGAATTACTGAAAGTTAATAAAGATGGTGTGGATTTTAATGTCATGATGCCTATTACCAATAATAATAACTACGCTTTTACCATCAGGAAAGTCAATCTGATAATTAATAGCAAATCGGGAAGTCAAATTGCAACTATCACGGGTAAAAAAAATATCCGGCTGAAACCAAACAGCAAAGAAACTTACCGTTTTAACTTTTTACTAAAATTCACTTCCGCAAAAAATGTATCGTTTGAAGTAATTAAAACTTTCCTGAAACGAAGTGCTAACCTGAAAATTACCGGCTACATCAAAGTAGGAAAATTCATCTTCTCAAAGAAAATTAAAGTTGACGAACAACGCAACTATCAACTTTTTAGGCGGAAAGACACTAAAATTCAATTTCCATGATGACTGTTGACCTATTCGTCCCCTGTTTTATTGATCAGCTTTATCCCGAAACGGCTCGCAACACCATTAAACTTTTGGAGAAAGCCGGTGTTACGGTAAACTACAATCCCAACCAGACCTGCTGCGGACAACCACAATTCAACAGCGGCTATTGGGATAAGACACGGAAACTGGCAGTCAAATTTTTCAAAGACTTCCCCAACGACCGTCCTATTGTCAGTCCGGGAGCATCGTGTACGGGATTTATTAAAAAACACTATCCTAAGCTGTTTCCTGACAAAAACTCCGGTGAATACCACGAATACGAACGGCTGAACCGTAACCTGTTCGAGCTAACGGATTTCTTGGTCAACAAACTGAAATTTACGGAGTTTAATGCAGTGTTTCCACACAAAGTTACTTACCACGATGCCTGCTCGGCATTACGGGAATACGGCATAAAAAAAGAACCCCGCAGTTTGCTCTACAATGTAAAAGGACTGGAAGTAGCAGAAATGGAAAATGCCGAGGTATGCTGTGGTTTTGGCGGCACTTTTGTTGCAAAATTTACAGGCATCTCGTCGGCTATGACACAACAAAAAGTAGAAGGTGCCCTGAAAACCGGCGCCAAATATATTGTATCTACCGAATCATCGTGTCTGATGAATATCCAAGCATATATTAACCGGAATAAAATCCCGATGAAAACCATCCACATTGCAGATATTTTGGCATCGGGGTGGTAAACCATTCTTATATTGAACTCAGATTAATAATTTTTCGTAATATTGCTCCTGCAAAATGGGACTTACCGAACATATTGAACGCTTCTCAAAACTATTCAGTCAATGGACTGATAACGAAAGCATTGTAACAGTTTTTCCATTACCCATTTCCGGCTCGCAGCGGCAGTATTTCAGAATTGAAGGCAAACAACACACCGCCATCGGCTGCTACAATGACGATATTACCGAAAATGAAGCATTTTTTCATTTCACCGAACAATTTATAAAAGCCGGCTTATCCGTACCGGAAATTTTTAAAATCCACACTGACAAAAAACATTACCTGTTGCAGGATTTAGGCAACGAAACACTTTTCACAAGACTATCTGCCACCAATAATTTTAAAACAGACATCTTACCCTATTACAAGGATGCCATTACACAACTCATCCGTTTTCAAACTACGGGCAAAGAGCTGATAGATTTTCGCAAGGCATATCCCCGTGAGGCATTCGACAGGCAATCTATCCTTTGGGACTTGTCATATTTTAAATATTACTGGCTGAAACTTACAAGTACTCCCTTCAACGAACAGTTGATAGAAAATGATTTCCACAGTTTTGCTGACTATCTAATGACCATTCCACACGATTTTTTCTTGTACCGCGATTTCCAGTCACGAAACATTATGATACAAAACGACAAGCTGTTTTTCATTGATTATCAGGGTGGACGAAAAGGTGCTTTGTATTATGATTTGGCATCGTTACTCTATGATTCCAAAGCCAATCTTTCGGAAGCTATTCGAGAAGAATTGCTTGATTTTTATTTGTCGGAACTCAAAAAAATTCAACCCGGCACAAGCAAACAAAACTTTAAAAACGAATTTTACGCCTATGCCTTGGTACGAGTACTCCAGGCATTTGGTGCTTACGGATTTAGAGGAATTTACGAGCATAAGATTCATTTTCTGAAAAGTATTCCGTATGCCATTAGGAATTTAACCGAGATTTTGTCGAAAGGAGAATTTCCGTTCGAGGCACCACATCTTTTTGAAATTTTGAACAAAATTATTTCGAAAGATAAATGGAAAGAATTTGCTGTTTTTGAAACACAGGAAGATAAACTTCTCGTGCACATTACCAGTTTTTCGTTTCGCAAACCGCTTCCTTTCGACACATCGGGAAACGGTGGCGGTTTCGTATTTGACTGCCGCACACTACCCAACCCCGGACGCATTGATGCATATAAACCGTTAACAGGATTAGACCTCCCCGTAAAAAAATATTTGGAGCCGCAACCTGCCGTAAAAAAATATTTGGAAAATGTATTCTCGCTCATTGATGCCGGCACGGAAAACTATCTGAAACGCAACTTCTCAAACCTAATGGTCAACTTCGGTTGTACCGGCGGACAACACCGTTCGGTATTTTGTGCTGAACAATTATCGTTGCACCTGAAACAAAAATTTGGGGAAACAATAACCATCACCATTCATCATCGGGAGTTAGGAATTACTACCAACAAAACATAATAAATTCACAATTAATACCAAACCGGTTCATAGTTGCTTGCTGCAGACATTGTAAATTGTAAATTATTAATTATCCATAAATCCCTGCTTTTCAATAGTTTTCAGAAATGCCTGAGAAAAAAAACGATTGTCCTTGCCTGTATAACGCACATCGGTAAAAACCTGTGCCAAAGTTTCTTTTCCGTTTTCTTTCACAAAGTTGCGGTAAAAATCCATCGCTTCTTTCGGCGAAAACCATTCCTCAATTTTGGCTCCGGTATTTTCCCTGTAAGTCTCGTTATGCACAATGGCTTCTACTGGCAGACGGTCTGTCAGCGGCGGTTGTTCGGCAGGATAGCCCACCACCAAAGTAGTAACGGGAACTACCAATTTGGGCAGTTCCAAAATATCAATAATCTTATCCGCCATATAGGTGGTTGTACCCAAATAGCAAATCCCCAAGCCATTGTGCTCGGCTTCGATCGCTACATTTTGTGCCGCCAACAAGGCATCAATGGCAGCCGTAAAAAACGACAGGAAATTATCGTATCCCGGATTGGCTTCCCGCATTTCACACCATTTTGTAAAGCGGTTAAAATCGGCACAAAATGTCAATACCACAGGTGCCTGTTTTACCATATCCTGCTTAAAATGAGCTTCCCACAATCGGGTTTTCAACTCAGCATCTTTGGTTACCACAATACTGTAAACCTGCATATTGCCGGTAGTAGATGCCCTTGTGCCTGCTGCCAATAGTTTGTTCAATAATTTTTCATCAATGGGTTTATCTTGATATTGCCTAATACTGCGATGATTAAATATAGTTTCCATACGATTTATTTTTGTGTAAAAATAATCCGTTTTTTAGAAATAATAGCAAATATTATTATCAATACGAGTAATAAATTTTACTTTTGAAAAAAATTCCCCAAAATGAGGAAAGCGGTTTTGTTTTTCTTGCTCATTGCAAGTATTTTTTCGCTGAATAGTTGTTTTGTAGCTCGCGAATTGCAAGTGTGGTTTCCAAGTATTGACGACTACAAGCATTTCCCATCGCATCCGTTAACAGCGGCACCTGAACCATTTCATTTCCATACCACTGACAAGCAAATAGTCCCCAAACCGATGCCTGCCTTTGGTTTTGATTCCACAATGACTTTTGAGCAGTTTCAAGAAACCCATAACACCATTGCATTTTTAATTATTCGCAACGATACTATCTTATACGAAAACTATTTTGCCGGCTATGCCGACTCCATTTGGGGTTCTTCTTTTTCTATGGCAAAATCATTTACTTCCGGCTTAATCGGTTTCGCCGTGCAAGACGGGCTTATCAATATCAATGACCCTATTACCAAATATGTTCCCGAATTGAAAGACCCTTCGATGCAAAAAGTTACCATCAAAAACCTGTTACAGATGACTTCCGGCATTAGATATATAGAACGCTATAAAAACCCGTTTGCTTCTGTGGCTTTGGATTATTACGGTGGCAATCTGAGACATGCTTTTCACCGCCTAAAAACAGAAGTACCACCGGGCACCCGTTTTAAATATCAGAGTATTAACACACAATTACTTGGTTTTGCATTAAAAAGCGTCCTCAACGGCAAAACACTTACGGAATATATGCAGGAAAAAATTTGGACGCCTTGCGGTATGGAATATCCTGCAAGCTGGAGCATTGACAGCAAGAAAAACGGCATGGAAAAAACTTTTTGCTGTATCAATGCCACGGCACGCGATTTTGCCAAATACGGACGGCTCTACCTGAACAAAGGAAATTGGAACGGAAAACAACTCCTTGATTCCTCTTGGGTAATTAACTCCACTAAGCTTGACACCACCGATGGCAGCAAACCCTATTACCAATACCAATGGTGGCTACCACCGGAAACACACGATTTTGTTGCCGACGGACTATTGGGACAATTCATTTATGTATGTCCCGGAAAAAATCTGATTTTTGTCCGGCTTGGCAAAAATGAAGGAAAAATTAATTTTTGGCGATTTTTAGTCGCTTTAACCAAACAATTTTAAATAATTAATTACGAATTAGGAATGATAAATTTTGAATGATGAATAATGGATTATGGGTTTTGAATTATGAGTTATGGGTGATGAATTATTAATTAAAAATTGAAATATTGTCACTCACC
>JALTEO010000425.1 GCA_027073875.1 Bacteroidales bacterium | reverse complement strand
ATAGTTGACAATATGTCTAAATCAGTAATGTTTAAAGTCGGTAGGATTGTTTTTTTAAGTATTATGAAAAATCTGGTTTTTTCGGCTTTATTCCGTTTATGATAAAAGTAAATAAAGAAAAAAAACGAATAAAAAAAGATAATTCTGAAGGATACGCAAGAGCAGTTGAATTAGGTGGCGAGCCGGCAAATCAATTTCTAACAATGGTAGCACTTTTTAATGTGGTGGCAAACAAAGAAGGCAGAGAAAAAGCATATCAATTCACAAAAAGTATTTGGCAAAATTATTCAAAACATACCATACCCGGATTATATGACATAGATAATTTACGAAAATGTGAAGGCGATATTTACGAAAATTACAAAAAATTTAATATTGCAATGTTTAAAGCAGGCAATAAAGATTATCATGTAAAAGAAATTAAAGATGAACCTGATTGTTTAACAGTAATTGTTGACAGGTGCGTTAGTGTTGAAATTGCAAATGCTCTAAACTGTCCAGAAGTTGGAATGCTTGGTTGCGACCACGATGTTGCGGGCTATCCTTATATTGAAGATGCAGTAAATTCGGAATTTAGAAGATTACACACTATTGCAAAAGGCGATGAAGTTTGCGACTTTATGTTTTTTAAAAAAGGAAAGTGTCCATTTGATGCTTCTAAAAATAAATAATAACAATAAATAAACTAAAAACAGGAGGAACATAAAATGTATAACAAAGAAATGGTAGAACAAATTCTAAATGGAATAGTTTGGTTTAATAATCAAATGGGAATTTGGGCATTTATTATTCCAATTGCATTTGCAATAGCAGTTTTGTATCAATTGTATCAATCTTATAAAAACCCTTCGGCAAAAAACAGCAGAATTCTTATGGGAATTTATGCAGTTATCTACTTGTTTTCTGGTTATTCAATTTATATAGGTAAAGATTTTATGGGACCAGATGCACTAATTGGAGGAATTGGACTTTGGTCAGTTTCGTTTTTCTTAATATTAGATGTAATATTTAATTGGACAAAAGTTAAAATAAACGAAAATAAAGGACTAAGATATATCTCTTGGTTTTTTATTATTGCAGGAATTTTCCTTTATCCACTTGTTGAAATTGCTACAGGATTTACATATCCCAAAATGGTATTTTTTGGAGCAGAATGTCCTACAACAATCAGCTTAATTGGTATTTTTATAGGCAGTATTCCAAAAGTAAATAAACCATTATTTATTCTTGTTAGTATCAACGCAATATTTACAGGCATTTCCGTTGCAATTTACGGAGCAACATTTGATTATCTATACGCATTGGCAGGTGTTTTTGGTACATTGTTGATGATTATATATTTCAAAGATATTTTTTTAACGAGAAAGCAATAACCTGATGAAAGCAAAAAATATAGTTGATCAGAAAAAATGTGAGAAATGTAAGCTTTGCATTGAGGTTTGTCCTGTCAATATAATCGGCGTTGATGAAAATGGATTGGTAAATTTTATACCTGAAAGAGAGAAAATTTGCTTGGAATGTGGTCAATGTATGGCTGTTTGCTCTACCGATGCAGTAAAAATTGCAAAATATACTTACGAAGATAATTTCATTAAATTACCTATAAATAGTGTTGATTATCAGAAGTATATTGATTTTGTCGCAACACGAAGGTCGGTGCGGAATTTTAAAAACAAACCGGTAGAAAAAGAGATTGTTGAAAAAATTCTTGCATCTCTGAATTTTGCACCTTACGGAGCAGAACCGGATAAGGTTGAAATAACAATAATGAACAATCGTGATAAAATTGAGAGCACTTTACCATTGGTTGAAAAATTTCTCGACAATATCGTTAAATGGGTTGATAACCCAATTATTAGTAGAATTATTAAGCACAAAAAGGGTATTGAGACTTTTAATACGATAAAGAATCATTTGTATCCAATGGCAAAATTAGAAAATTACAAACTGAAATATGGTGACAGAATAACACGAGGAGCTCCTGCATTATTAATTTTTCACGCTGATAAAGGTGCTGAAGAGCATACGAATAATGGTCTGATTTATGCTACTTATTTAATGCTTGCAATACATTCGATGGGATTAGGAGGCACAATGAACGAAATTATACCTGCTGCGATAAATAAAGATAAGGAAATAAAACAGATGTTTAATATACCCGAACAACACGAAGCAATTATCTCTATTATGTTTGGTTATCCAAAATATAAATACAAAAAAACAGTTAAAAGAGAAGCGAAAAAAACTAATTGGATTGAATAGTAAATGAGGGACAAATAAATGTTGAAGTTTAGAGATTTCAGGAAAATGAGGGTTGATTTAGATATTTCGTTTAACTTTGTAGCTTAGTAAAAAGTTGAATATGCGGAATTTTTTATTTTTTATTTTTATAGGATTGGGATTTAGTGCTTTATCGCAAACCACTCAGCAAGATGTGGACTATAATCGCTTATGGCACAGGGGTCATGAAAAGATTTATTATTTGTTGCCGGATACTGTTCATCCTTATACAGGGAAATGTCATTTGAATTTTCCTAAAACAAAAAAAGTAGCTGTTACGGGACAATTTATTAATGGTTTGAAAACAGGTGAATGGAAATGGATTTATAAAAACGGAACACTGAAGAGAACTACCGAATATAAGAAAGGAATGAAGCACGGAAAGACCACCTATTATTATAAAAACGGTAAAAAGAAATCCGAGATTAATTTCTATATGGATAAAAATATTAAACAGGTTTCGTGGGACGAAAAAGGTAAAAGGGTAGAGAATCCGTCATTTCACCAGTTTAAAAATTAAGCAGAGAGGGAGTAATGTTCAAAAAGTTATCAATTGCTTTTGTTCTTTTGGTTGTATTTATGTCTGTTTACGGGCAAACATCTCCACATTATTGGGTAGCATTTACTGACAAGCAACACAACTCATTTTCCTTATCGCAGCCGTTACAGTTTTTGTCGCAGCGTGCTTTAGACAGACGACAGAAGCAAGGTATCTCTTTGGATTCTACCGACTTGCCTGTAAGCTCTTTTTATGTTGACAGTTTGAAAAGTTTAGGTTTGCAAATAACCAATGTTTCCAAATGGCTTAATGGTGTTACGGTGGTTACAGACGATTCTCTCTTAATGGATACTATTGAAAATCTTAGCTTTGTGGCTTATCATCAAAAGACAAAACCATTACTTTTTAAATTACATGACAGAAAAACCATTAATGTCTCTATGACAATAAAGTCAACAGATTATGGATTGGGAACAGACCAAATTTCGATGCTACACGGTAATTATCTGCATCAGAACGGATATCGTGGTGATAGTATGCTGATTGCTATTTTAGATGCAGGATTTTATCATGTAAATCAAATGCACTTGTTTGATTCTTTGCGATACGATAACCGCATTATTGCAGCGTATGATTTTGTGACTGATGATACGATTACTTATGGTGCTCATTCGCACGGTATGTCGGTGTTATCTACGATGGCTACTAACGATCCCGGCTATTTTGTGGGAACGGCACCAAAAGCTTCATTCTTACTCTTGCGTTCGGAAGATGCCAATACGGAATATTTGATTGAAGAAGATAATTGGGTAACTGCGGCGGAATATGCCGATAGTGCCGGAGCTGATTTAATCAATACTTCATTGGGATATACGACTTTTGACGATTCTATACAAAATCATTCCTATGCCGATATGAATGGTGTTACTACCAGAATTGCCATTGGGGCGGATATGGCTTTTGCAAAAGGCATATTGGTCGTCTGTAGTGCCGGAAACTCAGGTGATGACCCGTGGCATTATATTTCTACACCTGCCGATGCCATAGATGTGTTAACTGTTGGGGCAGTAGATTTATCCGGTAATTATGCAGCATTTAGTTCTACCGGTCCTTCTGCCGATGGACGCATAAAACCCAGTGTGGCTTCACCCGGTGCCGATGTGATGGTTGCTTATCCGAACGACAGTGTTTATGGTGGTAGCGGCACTTCTTTTTCATCGCCTATCACATGCGGATTGGCAGCTTGCCTGTGGCAGGCATTTCCGGAAAAAACAAATTACGAAATTAGAGACGCTATTGAAAAAAGTGCTTCGCAATATAATCATCCTGACTCGCTTCTCGGATATGGTATTCCCGATTTTGAAAAAGCTTTTTTCTTGTTGTCCGGAATTAAAGAAGAGGAAATAAATGATGTCAGTTTTTTGCTTTATCCGAATCCTGTTGCTGACGAATTAATCATTGACTTTTTTGTGTCGCATACCGAAAATCTTGAAATAGGACTCTATAACCTATTAGGCGAACAGGTTTTTTATGCTGATTTGTCGGATAAACCATTGGTGAAAACATTCAGGATTAGTGGTTTGTCAGGTTTGCAAGCCGGTATATATATGGCAAAGATTGTTATCGATAACCAAGTTTTTCAACGAAAAATTGTTAAACTCTGATGTCAGACCAAACCGTTTCACTTTCGGAATTAAATGATTCAATAAAAACCCTTTTGGAAGGGACATTTGACTTTCCGTTATGGGTGACGGCAGAGATTGCCGAGATGAAGGAAGCTGCCAACGGACATTGTTATTTGGATTTATTGGAAAAAGCCGAAAAATCGGGGAAAGACCTTGCCCGTGCCCGTGCAACCATTTGGCGAAATACTTATCCGCTATTGAAGGCATATTTTGAAGAAACGACAGGGCAAGTTCTTGGTAACGGTTTAAAAGTGATGCTTTTAGTGGAAGTTCGTTTTCATTCGCTTTATGGTTACAGTTTGAATGTGGTGGATATTAATCCGAGTTTTACGCTTGGCGAAATGGCATTGCAACGCGAGAAGATTCTAAAAGAATTGGAAGAAGAGGGTGTGCTGGAATTAAATAAGCAGTTGGATTTTCCGCTTCTGCCACAACGGATTGCCGTAATTTCTTCCGAAGGAGCTGCCGGATACGAAGATTTTCTGAATGAGTTGACAAATAATGCGTGGCATTATCATTTTCAAGTAAAACTTTTTCCTGCCGTGATGCAAGGCGAAAAGACCGAATCATCAGTAGTAGCGGCATTAGATAATATCTTTGCACAAATAGATGATTTTGATGTCGTGGTTATTATCCGTGGCGGTGGTGCTAAATTGGATTTAAGTGCGTTTGACAATAAGATAATTGCCGAAAATGTGGCACAATTCCCGTTGCCTGTATTGGTGGGTATTGGTCATACCAAAGACCAAACCGTGTTGGATATTGTTTCGTATCAATCGCTGAAAACCCCAACGGCAGTGGCAGACTTTTTGATACAACGATTCAGGGAACAAGATGAAAATCTGCAAGAATTACAGGAAAATTTGCAGGTAGCGGTCAATGAGATTTTGATGACTGAGCAACAGCATTTGCAAGAATTTTACTTTACATTTAAAAGTGGTGTCGGGTTTCGTATTCAGCAGGAGAAATCACGGTTGTCGCAGTTTCAAAATAATATAAGGGAACAAAGTTTACATTTGGTAGCAATGGAAGTACAGCAACTGGATTATTTGCCGGAGAAAGTCAAATTGCTCATCCATACGGTTTTTAATCAAAAGGAACGCCTGCTTGAAAATTATTTTGACACTTTGAAACGAAGTACCCATTTAACTATGGAACAGCAAAAGCAACAATTGGATAATCTTTCGGAAAAAGTTAAGATTTTACAACCCGAAAATTTATTGAAACGCGGTTATCATTTAATAACGGATGACTCAGGGAAGATTATTAAAGGCATAGAGCAGATTGCAATAGACGATACGGTGCAGATATATTTTACAAAAGGAACAGTGAAAACAAAAGTTATTGATAAGCAGATTTCAGGTGATGATTTAGTACACTCAAATGATTGAAATTCAATAGACCAGTTGCTTTATCACGGGTCTAAAATATATAAAAGCTAATCGTTTTGGCGGTATTTTGGTTTGCGAAGCACCAAAATTGTGACAAAACATTTTGAGAATTAATTTATTGATAAGTGGTAACAATTTCACAAAATAAAAAGAAATGAGAGTTGTTGTTCAACGGGTTACAGAAGCTACAGTGAAAGTTGCAGGAAAAGTGGCAGGGCAAATTAATCGCGGTTGCCTAATTTATCTCGGAATAGAAGATGCCGATGATGAAACCGATGTTGATTGGTTGGTAAAAAAAATCAGTCAACTTCGGATTTTCGATGATGAAAAAGGTGTGATGAACTTATCATTGCTTGATGTAAACGGTGAAGTCTTGATTATTAGTCAGTTTACACTTTACGCAAAAACAAAAAAAGGCAATCGCCCGTCATATATCCGTGCTGCGGAGCCGGAAAAGGCAAACCCATTATATAATTATTTCATTGCCGAATTTTCAAAAACCGATAAGCTGAAAATTCAATCCGGAGTTTTTGGTGCACATATGGCGGTATCATCAGTAAATGACGGTCCTGTAACTATTTTGATAGACACTAAAAATAAGGAATGACTTTTATTGAAATTATCGATACCCCTATTTAACTTTTTTTAAATATTTTGCATTGTTTTTTGATATTACTTTGTAAAAAATAAGAAAATGAAAAGAATAATTTTTACAGTTATTGCCTTAGTCGGCTTATTATTTCAAGGAAATGCTCAAAGTCTCTTGTGGAAGATTTACGGCAAAGGATTGCGTGATACTTCGTATTTATATGGCACTATTCACATTCAGGACAAACGCGTTTTCCGGTTTGATAGCATTGTATATGATAAATTGAATGCCGTAGAAGCGTATGCGATGGAACTGAATCCCGAAAAAATAGATATGGAAGCCATGAAAAAGGAAATGTTGATGAAGAAGCATACATTAAATGAGCTTTTATCAGATTCCGATTACAAATATTTGGATAATTATATGAAGAAGAAAATGGGGACGGGTGTTTTGTTGTATAATAAAATGAAGCCGTTTTTCTTGGAATCTCAACTTTCGCAAATGGATATGCCTAAGGATGAGGGTAAGGCATTGGACTTATACTTTTTTAATTATGCCAAGTCTCATCAGAAAATTATACTGGGTATTGAAAAATTGGAAGATCAATTGGGTGCGATTAAAGCTATTTCGTTGCCCGATCAGGCAAAAATGTTGATGCAGACTGTTCGCGACACGACACGGGCAAACTATGAGGAATTATTAAATGCTTATCTGCATGCCGACTTTAATAAATTTGCTGAACTGATGAAAGACACAACACTGCCTTCAAATTTTGAAGAAGCACTGCTGACAAAACGCAATAAAGGTATGGCAAAACACATTATTCAATATTGCAAAAAGCAACCTACCTTTAATGCCATTGGAGCGGCACATTTACCGGGGAAAAATGGTGTTATTGCCCTGATACGAAAAAAGGGCTATACCGTAGAGCCAATTCCGTTTAAGTTTAGGGAGAATTAATTAGATAGTTACTACTTAGTAAACATAAATGGTAATTGTTTAGAATATTAGCCAAACTTATATATTTTTTCTTTGTGTAACTCTGGGGTTCTTAGTGTTCTTTGTGATATTCTGTTTTTTTCACAAAGTTGCTCAAAGTTTTCACAAAGACTCACAAAGCTTTTAGGTTATTACTATACTGACATGGGAAAACTATTGGCAAAGGTTTTGGTAATACTTCACTGCTGAGTAGTAACCATCAGCTTTATTTTTTTTTCATCGAAATAGGTAGATTTGCTTGTGGCAGGGTAAACAGATTCACAATTTTGATACCTGTGTAATAGAAATGTAAAATTTCTTCGTAGTTGAATTTCTTTTTACTCATTTCCATGGCTCCTTCTTGACATAGACCTACACCATGTCCGTAACCGCGACCGTTAAATAACAATTTGCCATCAATAGGGACAATATCAAAAAAAGCAGATTTTAGATGCCAGTCGTAACGAATATCTGTGGTTAAGATAGAATCATTACCAATCTTATAGTATTTCTTTCGGTGCTGTTGTGTAAATGAAAAATCCGGTTTTGCAGGTAAATGAAAACCATGCCGTATGAGATATTTTTGCCATTTTGACTTAAGAATGGTTTTTTGCCACACAGCATTATGGCTGTGTAAACAGAACGAATCCGGGATGGAACGCAGGTAGCTGATTTTTTTCTGCCATACATCTTCCGAATTGGAAGTTTCCCCACCACAGTTGGAATAAAATGTTGCAAAAATCAGATTATTAGTTGTGTCAACAATCACAAGATCTTTGGTAGCATATGCCGCTTCTACAATTTCGTAGTTTTTGGTTGCTTTGCCAAAATATACTTGGCAGTTGACATTATCGCACAGATTGTAGCCCTGATCGGAAAATTTGTTCCATGTCTTGAGTGCAAAAGTACGACACAAAATAGCTTGTGTCTTGTAATATTCAAGTGTGGATTTGATGCCCGATTCACTTTGTACAACGCCGGCAACATAGTTTTCAAGATAAACATCATTGACTAAAATCAATCCCTCATTATTTGTCCAAACCAATAGATTGTCATCATAAGCACGAGCTTCTTTTGCAGGAGATATGGGTTTGATTCTGAAATAATTGTATTCGTCTGTTGCAATCAATTTAATTTGTTTGAAAGTACCGTATGTTTTCAATATACCTTTCACTAAAATTGAATCGCCTTGTTCAATAAAGTTCAGAATGTTCTGATTGGTAATTGTCTTTAGTGTATCGCCATCGGCAATAAACAAATAGCTGCCTTTTTGTGGCGAGAAAATGGCAGAAGTTGTTTTTATAGTGCTGAAAATATTAACTTTAATGTTCTGACCAAAAATAAATTCTGTGCTTAACAAAATTAGTATGATGATTATTTTTTTCGACACGACAACCATCAGATTAAAGATACCATTTGTTTACCAATGCGATCAACCATACCGGATTCACCCAACTTTATCCGTAATGATTTGTAGTCTGCAATGATTTGGTTGCGGTAGTTTTGGTCGTTAAGTAATTTTTGCAACTCTTCGATTATTATTTTTTTACGGCAGTCGTTTTGTATCAATTCTTTGACAACAGGTTTATCCATAATAAGATTTACCAGTGAAATATATTTTACCTTAATCAACTGTTTGGCAATTTGGTAGGAGATAGTTCCTGATTTATAGCATACAATTTCGGGAACACCAAAAAGAGCAGTTTCCAAAGTTGCAGTCCCTGAAGTTACCAAAGCTGCTTGGGCTTGTTTTAGAATATTGTAAGTTTGATTATATAGAATTGTAATATTGTCGCTGTCAATAAATTGTTGATAAAATTTTTTAGTGATAGAAGGTGCGGCAGCAATAATGAACTGATAATCCGGAAATTCATTAATTGCTTGTAACATCACGGGTAGTTTTCGTTGAATTTCCTGCTTGCGGCTACCCGGTAATAGTGCAATGATGGGCTTATCAAATGATAATTCCGTATTATCTTTTTTTGCCAATACCTCATCTACAATGTCTTTTAGCGGATGTCCTTCAAAAATGACATCAATACCGTTTTTCTTGTAAAATTGTTTCTCAAATGGCAGAATAACAAAGAGTTTGTCAATATATTTCCGTATAATTTCGATGCGACCTTTTTTCCACGCCCATAGTTGTGGTGAGATATAATAAAACGATTTAAAACCGTTTTCTTTTACCCACTTTGCCATCCGCAGATTAAATCCCGGATAATCAATAAAGATAACGACATCAGGTTGAAAATTAAGAATATCCTGTTTGCAGAATTTAAAATTTTGTTTAATGGTTTTCAGGTGGCTCAATATTTCTACAAATCCCATAAAAGCCAAGTCTCTGATATGTTTTGCAAGTGAGACATTTGGCTGTTTTTTCATCAAATCGCCACCCCAACAACGAATTGTTGCATTAGAATCATAGCGGTTGAGTGCTTCGATGAGCCGTGAGCCGTGTAAATCGCCCGATGCTTCGCCTGCTATGATATAGTATTTCATCTGTTTATTTTTAGTTCAAAAGTTTGTAAAGTTAAAAGTTCATAATTTATATGTTCAATTGTTCAATTACCACATTATCCATTCGTAATTGATAATTCGTAATTGAAACAATCATTTCCTTCTGTGTTTAAAATCAATCATAAATGCTTCACTTTCTTAAATAAAAAATTTGAAAATAACGACAATCATAGTAATAATAAAGATGGCAGTTAAGGTACCTTTGGCACCGATTAAACGATTTCCCCAAATGAAAATAAAAAATACCAACATATCGGGAAGGGCACATAGACTTATAAAAGCAGAAAATAATTTTAAATAAACAAAATGAGAATAAAAATCCTTAATACTCATATAGGAATATGCATGATAGTAAGTAATAGTTAGTGTAATTAGTGGAGCTATTAATCCTGCTGCTAACCCGAACCAAAAAGAATTGATGGTAGATTTTGGTTTTGCCGGTCGCTGTTGTTTAGGTATTTGTGTTTCCATTTGTTAAATGTCTTTTGCTATTTTATTAAGAACAGTATAATTAGTTAAATCTTTTGAAAGCGGAACAATAGATACAAAATTATGTGTTAATGCCCATTCATCGGTATCGGTTGCTTCAGGTTCTTCATTACTGAAATATCCCTGCATATAAAAAACAGGATTTTGGTTTTTATCTTTACCTTTTTGAAAATCTTCTTTCCAGAATCCTTTTGTTTGCCGGCAGAATTTAATGCCTGCACTTTTTTCCGGCGGAATATCAGGGAAGTTGACATTCAGACATAGCTCCTGTTTGTTGTCCGAATTTATTATCATTTCAAATATTTCAGGAATATATTTCCGTGCAATGCTGAAATCTGCATCGGGACTGTGACTTAAGAGCGAAAATGCAGCCGAAGGAATATTGTGAAAATATGCTTCGATAACAGTCCCTACAGTACCTGAATAAAAAGCACTGATTGAGGCATTTGAGCCGTGATTAATACCGGATACAAAATAATCGGGCTTTCGTGGAATAAATTGATCGAAAGCTAATTTTACAGCATCAACAGGCGTGCCGTTGCAGGAATAAATAGCTAATCCGGGTGCTTCCTTTACCTTTTTGATAGTCAGTGGTTCAAATAGTGTAAGTGACTGCGACATGCCGGATTTTCCTACATCGGGAACACTTACAAATAAATCGCCGTAAGGACGCATCAAATTAATTAACTCATGCAGTCCTTTAGCATTAACACCATCGTCGTTAGCAATAAAAATAAGTGGTTTTGACATGGTTTATCCTTTCCACCCTTGATGTTCCAAATCAAAGAATTTTTGCTTTTCTTGTTCTGTCATTAATACTGTTTCAACGCCGATTTCCATATTGTATTCACTAAGTGGTTCAACTAATGAATTTACCAATGTGTCAATAATAGGGATTTCAGGGAATGGCAATGCTAAAGTAATAGTTATCATTTCACCGGAAATGTCAATGTCTTTAAGTATTCCCAGTTCGGCTAATGAGAAATTGATGGCAGGATGTTGTACCTTTTCAAGTGTTTTCCATGCCTTTTCTTGTGTTAATTTTTCCATATATGAATAAAATTTTGTGGTGCAAAAATAATTTTTCTTTTTTAACTAAGTGTAACTATTCAGTATTCTGTTCTTTTTTGAAAATAAATTATTGTGAATGTAGGGTTTTAGTATATTATTAACCCGTTTTATTCATGCAAAAGCAAAGATAATCGTATGAATGTGCGATGGATAAAGGGATAGTAAAGCAGGAAATCCCGATTTAGAAATACCCAAATTTGGGGTTTTACAAAACCACCAAATTTGTTGGTATTACTTAATCGTAGAAAATTCTATGAATTTTCCGGATTAGGGATACTTTTGTCAAAATGATTTATTCACGGAAATACTGTTATATTTGCAGAAATTCTTAATTGTCAATTATTTTTATGCCAAAATACGAAAATTTCAATTCGCTGATATGGGGCATCCATCCGGTTGAAGAAGCACTCGAAGAACGAAAGTCGTTCAATAAAGTTTTAATTAATAAGGAATTAAAATCGGAAGCATTAGATAAAATAGCAGCAACTTGCCGGCAACTGCATATTCCTGTTCAACGGGTTCCTGCACAAAAATTAAATTCGCTGACTCGAAAAAATCATCAGGGAATTATTGGGTTAATGTCGCCTGTTACATTTTACAAAACAGACCAAATTATTCCGATACTTTATGAATCGGGGAGAACGCCGTTGATTCTTGTGCTGGATGGCATTACGGATATGAGAAATTTTGGAGCAATTATCCGTTCGGCTGCTGCTTTTGATGTTGATGCCATTGTGATTGCAGAAATTGGTGGAGCACCTGTTACGGCAGATACCATTAAGACTTCAGCAGGGGCTATTTTTAAAGTAAAAATTTGTAAGGAAAGAAATTTAAAAGGAACTGTAAAATTTTTGCAGGATAGCGGTTTACAGGTTGTTGCTGCCACAGAAAAAGCAAAACAATCATTGACTTCCATTGACTTTGACAGACCTACAGCAATTATTATGGGGGCTGAAGACACCGGCGTTTCACCGGCTTTATTGCAAGCGGTAGATGAAATTGTTCGTATTCCTATTGCTAAAGGTGTAGATTCATTGAATGTGTCGGTTGCTACGGCAGTAGTACTTTATGAGGCAAGACGACTTCATTGATGAGCCGAAACCTTTGCAAAACTCCAAAAAGCCGTCATTCCGAACTTGCCTGTCCTCGAAATGTTTTCGGGAGTTCGGAATCTATTGATGATGTGTAGATTATAGATTCTGGAATAAATCTAGAATGACAAAATCAGAAGTTTTTGTGTAGGAATAATTACACAATCATTCCTGCACCTACCGTAACATTTGTTGCTTCATCAATTAGAATGATGCTTCCCGAAATACGATTCCGGCGGTAAGAATCAAAAAACAACGGCTTGGTGGTTCTGATTTGAATTTTCCCAATCTCGTTTAAACCAAATGACTTATCATCTTTAATGCGTTCCATTGAGTTGATATCTACCTTATACTGAAGGTCTTTTACTAAACAACGGGCATCGCTTGTAGTGTGTTTAATGGCGTATTTACCACCTATTTGCATTGGTTTTTCATTTAACCAGCAAATCATCAGGTTGATATCTTGTGAAGTTTGCGGTACATTGTTTTCGCGGACAATCATATCTCCACGACTGATGTCAATTTCATCTTCCAGTGTAATGGTAACCGATTGCGGGGCATAGGCATATTCCAGTTCTTTGCCGAAAAGTACGATGGATTTTACTTTTGATGTAAAACCAGACGGCAAAATTTTTACGGCATCGCCAACGCGAAGTATGCCGCTGGCAATTCGACCTGCATATCCTCTGAAATCCCGATATTTGTCAGTTTGTGGTTTTATGACATATTGTACGGGAAAACGAAAATCAATATGATTGTAATCGCTGCCGATATGGATATTTTCTAAAAGGTATAGCAGGGTAGGACCATCATACCAGTCCATATTGGTAGAGCGTTCCACAACATTATCACCTTTTAAGGCACTGATGGGGACAAAACGGATATCTTGGACATCAATTTTTGATGCAACGGACAAAAAAGAGGTTTTTATGTCTTCAAAAACTTTTTCCGAATAATCAACTAAGTCCATCTTGTTGACACAAATAATGACATGTGGAATCTGTAAAAGAGATGCAATATAAGCATGTCTGATAGTTTGTTCCAATACGCCATGACGGGCATCAATCAGGATGATCGCAAGGTTTGCCGTAGAAGCACCTGTTACCATGTTGCGTGTATATTGAATGTGTCCCGGTGTGTCGGCAATAATGAATTTTCGTTTGGGCGTGGCAAAATAACGGTAAGCTACATCAATGGTAATGCCTTGTTCGCGTTCGGCACGCAGACCGTCGGTAAGCAGGGCAAGATTTACAGTGCCGTCGCCTGTTTTTTCGCTAGCTCGTGTTACAGCTTCCATTTGATCGTCAAAAATGGCTTTGCTGTCGTATAAAAGTCGTCCGATGAGCGTGCTTTTTCCGTCATCTACACTTCCTGCCGTAGTAAAACGCAGGAGTTCCATATCTAAATAACCTTTCTGTGATTCTTTTATTTTTTCTTCCATTCTATCTGTTTTCTTTTCAGTTTCTTATTAATAAATCATCATTATTAGAAATATCCTTCTTTTTTGCGATCTTCCATGGCGGCTTCGGAGCGTTTATCGTCAGCACGACCACCGCGTTCGGTAACATGTGTTGAGGCAACTTCTTGGATAATGTCTTCTAATGTTGATGCGTCGGAAACAACGGCTCCCGTACAAGTTATATCTCCGATTGTGCGGAAACGGATTCGTTTAATCTCGGATTTCTCGGTATCTTTCATCGGAATATATTCCGATTTTGCTAAATAAACACCATCACGGTTAAATACTTCGCGATCATGAGCAAAATAAAGACTTGGAATCTTAATATCTTCCATCAGGATATATTGCCAGACATCCATTTCTGTCCAATTGCTGATAGGGAAGACACGAAAATGTTCGCCCATATTTTTTCTGCCGTTAAAGATATTCCACAATTCAGGTCGTTGATTTTTCGGGTCCCATTGTCCGAATTCATCACGATGCGAAAAAAATCGTTCTTTAGCACGGGCTTTTTCTTCATCGCGTCTGCCACCACCCATGGCACAGTCAAATTTTAATTCTTCAATGGCATCTAACAGGGTTACTGTCTGTGCTTTATTTCTGCTGGCGTTAAATCCTGTTTCTTCTTGTGCCCGTCCTTGTTTTATGGAATCTGCCACATAACGGACAACTAACTTGGTGCCGGTTTCTTTCATTAGATTATCACGGAATTCCAGTGTTTCTGGGAAATTATGTCCGGTATCAATATGCATCAACGGAAAAGGTACTTTGGCAGGCCAAAAAGCTTTTCGGGCTAAATGAAACATGACAATAGAGTCTTTCCCGCCGGAAAAAAGCATTACGGGATTTTCAAATTGTGCTGTTACTTCACGAATTACATAAATGGATTCACTTTCAAGTTCCCGTAAATGGTTCAACGAATATTGCTTCATATATCAATAAATTTTTTGCAAAAATAGGGGTTATCGTGTAATGTGCCAAATTTATGGACGAATTAACGGTAAAATGTTTTTCAGAATCAGGTCAACCGATTCATCAACGGATAGTTTATCTGTCCTGATTTCAAGGAATGGTTCCGGTGATGGCTCAAAGGGTTGATGGATGCCTGTAAAATCTTTAATTTCGTTGTTTCTTGCTTTTTTGTAGAGTCCTTTTACATCACGGTCTTCACAGACAGAGA
>JALTEO010000424.1 GCA_027073875.1 Bacteroidales bacterium | reverse complement strand
TCTTGCAGCAGGCAGACCTGAAAGATAAAGTGGTGCTGGTGCGTGTGGACCACAATGTAGTGAAAAACGGCATAATACACGACCCTTACCGTATTGATATGACAATCGGCACGCTGTATTATATCAATGCCAAAGGCGGAAAGATTATCCTGATGACCCATGTGGGACGACCGAAAAATAAAAAAACAGGCGAAATAGAAATTGACGACAAAACTTCTGTCCAACCCATTGTCAATTATCTGGAAAAGAAACTGCATATTAATATTAAAATTCCCGAATTTCATGCCGAAGGAACTCGTGGCTACTTGAGTATTGAGACTTCTGTTAATCTTTTGATAAAAGATTTAAAGGATAGTAAAATTGATGGTATCTATTTACCTAATACCCGTTGGTTTGCCGGCGAGGAGGCAAAAGACGGCAGCGAAGAACGGTTTGCTCACCAGCTGGCAGGGCTGGCAGACATTTTTGTGAACGATGCTTTCGGGTCGTGGCAGCCACATGTTTCTACGATTGGTGTTAACAAATATTTACCTTCGTATGCCGGTTTTTTGATGCAGAAAGAAATTGTAAACCTCGAACGCATCTACGGACCAAAACGCCCTTTTATCGCTGTGGTAGCCGGAAGTAAATTCGATACTAAAATTCATTCATTATTTGCCTTGTTGGAAAAAGCTGATTATCTAATCTTAGGTGGCGTTATCTACAATGCCTATCTGGCGGCAAAGTATGGTGTGTCCATCAAAGGACTGACCGACGAAGATGTGGCACAGGCAAAAGAATTTCTGGCTTATTCCCAAAAATTCCCGGGTAAACTGATTGAATTACCGTATATTATTGAGTCGGATACACTAGATGGAAAAATTGACGGACAATTCAGAAAACATCACATCAACGAACTGCCCAAGAAATTGAACTTTGTTTTGGATGTGGCACGCGAATCATTTGAAAATAAGCAAGTGAAACAGATTTTTTCGGATGCCAAAACTATTTTTGTGAATGCTGTAATGGGCTATACACCACATTTTAATGAAGGCACTATCGCCCTTGACGAGCTGATTGATACCAATCGCGAAGCAACGAAGCTTTACGGTGGCGGCGACACGATGCAAGAGCTGAAACGCCTGTTGCCGGGGCTTTATATTGTTGCCATTGACTCACCGGGATACTACATTTTTACCGGAGGTGGAGCTGTCCTGAAAGCCATTGAACAAGGGACTACCACCGGCATTGAACCCATAAAAGCATTGATACAGCAAAAGTGAGAAACCTACACGGAAAAATATTTCAAAACTATGCCGATATAGAATTTCAAAATCCGGCAATTGAGATTTTTCAGTATCAATATGTTCGGAATCCTGTTTATCACCGATATGTTGATTTGCTGAATATAAATCCCGAAAAAGTAAAAACACTGGAAACCATTCCTTTTCTGCCCATTTCATTTTTTAAAAGCCACACCGTAATAACCGGTAACGAAAAACCGGAGCTTTACTTTCAAAGCAGTGGCACTACGGGACAAATTCGTTCTAAACATTATGTGACTGATATTGATATTTATATACAGAGCTTTAAAAAATCATTTGCTTGGTTCTATGGCAATTTCGAGGATTATTGTTTTCTGGCACTTCTACCATCGTATTTGGAGCAGCAACATTCGTCACTCGTATATATGATGGATTATTTTATTTCCCGTTCGTCTTGTAGGGAAAGTGCTTTTTTTCTCAATGATTTTGAGAAATTAGCCACAATTATTGATGTGTTAGAAGCTAAAGGACAAAAAACGATATTGTTTGGAGTCAGCTATGCCCTGATGGATTTTGCAGAATTTTATAATAAACCACTCAAAAGCACCATTGTAATGGAAACCGGCGGAATGAAAGGCAGAAGGGAAGAGTTGACAAAAAGGGAATTGCATCATTATTTGGAAAAGTTTCTCAAAACGCCGATTCATTCCGAGTATGGTATGACAGAATTGTTGTCGCAGGCATACAGCCAGAATGAAGGTAAATTTTTTACGCCGCCATGGATGAAGATCCTGATTCGCGACCGTTACGACCCGTTTACTTTTTTGCCGGCAGGGAAAACCGGTGGTATCAATATTATTGACTTGGCTAATGTTAATTCGTGCAGTTTTATTGAAACACAAGACTTGGGAAAAACCAATCCGGATAACTCTTTTGAGCTTCATGGACGCTTCGATGTAGCAGATATTCGAGGTTGTAATCTTTTGTTAGAACAATAACCGTTATTCTAAAAAAAGGTATTGTAAACAAGCAACAAGCATAACAATCTACAAGAAAGAAACATATCCCGAAACAAGTTCAAGATAACAAATACTGTGAATTGGATAAATTATTATTTCTGCTTTTTATCCAATCGGTTCATTGCCTTAATGGCAAGATCGAAATCAGGATTTTTTTTTAGCACCTCAGTATAGAATTTTCTTGCGGATGAGAAATCTTTTTGTAATTCCTTTGCCAACCCCAGATTGTAAAGTGCATCTAACCGAGAACTATCTAAACTTAATACTTTATTGAAATAGGGTTCGGATTCTTTATATTTGTTGGTTTCCGTGAGTAATAAATAACCGATATTGTAGCGGGCATCAATATTATTACTGTCTAACGAATCAAGGATAAATTCATATTGCCGGACTGCTTTCAACGGATTCCCTGAATTTTGGTAATACATACCTTTAGCATAATATGCCTCTGAACTTGAAGGTTTCAAACGAATTGCCGTATTCAGATATTGAATAGCCAAACTATCAGTATCATTCACATAACTCAATCCCAAAGCAAAATAGCCATCGTAAAAATCGGGTAAATATTGAATAGTTTTTTGCATAAATTTTCGTAATGTTTTTGGCTTATTCTCTTCTTTGGCAATAATTCCTTTATAGTAATATGCCATACCGTTGTAATTATCCAGCTCAAGTATGTGATTAAAATATTCCTTGGATTTATCAAAGTCGGAAACATAAAGGTAAAGCTTACCGAGTTCCATTAACACGGAAATGTTATCGGGGAAATTCTTCTCTGCCCGTTTTAACACATCACGGGTTTTTTCTGAATGTGCATTTAGGAGATAATATTGCGACAGATCAATAAAATATTCTGGTTTTGTAGAATCAATTTTGATGGCAATCGTCAAATCGTTAATGGCATCATCTACTTTATTATTCTTAAAATAGAGTTTGCCGCGTTGATAAAACAAATTGGCATCCTTTTTCCCGTTTTTAATCAGGGAGGTAATTGAGTCAATGGGCGATAACGGTTTGTTATCGTTTGTAGATTTATCTCCGGAGGAACTACAACCCCACGCCAAGATTAAAAAGAATCCTGCAACTGCAAATATTTTCCGCATCTTTTTTATACTATGTGTTTTTATGAAGATGAAAAACTATTTTTTATCTTTAAGTATCTCGCGAATTTTTGTCTCCAACTCTTCGAAAAGTTCGGGATTATCTTTCAGTAAATCTTTAACGGCATCGCGTCCTTGTCCCAATTTTGTATCACCGTAACTGAACCAAGAACCGGATTTTTTCAAAATATTATATTCAACACCAAGATCAATTATTTCGCCTACCTTAGAAATACCTTCGCCATAAATAATGTCAAATTCAGCTTTTTGAAACGGTGGAGCCAGTTTATTTTTTACCACTTTTACACGGGTACGGTTTCCTTGAATGTCATCACCTTTTTTGATTTGTCCAATTCTACGGATATCTAACCGTAAGCTCGCATAAAATTTTAAGGCATTACCACCGGTTGTGGTTTCGGGATTACCAAACATAACACCGATTTTTTCACGAAGCTGATTGATAAACACACAACAGGTATTTGTTTTGTTAATATTTGCCGTTAATTTCCTGAGTGCTTGCGACATCAGACGGGCTTGTAATCCCATTTTACTGTCGCCCATATCACCTTCTATCTCTGCTTTTGGTGTCAAAGCCGCTACCGAGTCAATAACAACAATATCTACTGCTCCGGAACGAATCAAATGGTCGGTAACCTCTAATGCTTGTTCACCATTGTCGGGTTGAGAAATCAATAAATTGGTAACATCAACGCCTAATTTCTCGGCATAAAACCGGTCAAAAGCATGTTCGGCATCAATAAATGCGGCAATGCCACCGGCTTTTTGAGCTTGAGCAATGGCATGAATTGCGAGCGTTGTTTTACCTGAAGATTCTGGGCCGAAAATTTCAACTACTCTTCCTCGTGGAAATCCGCCAATGCCAAGTGCATGGTCTAATGAAATGGAGCCGGTAGAGATAGCAGGAATATCTATAATTGCATCATCTCCAAGACGCATAATGGTGCCTTTACCAAAATTTTTATCTATTTGATCAATCGTTGCCTTGAGTGCTTTTAATTTCTCGGAATTAACTTGTTGGTCTTTTTCTTTAACAGTTTCTTTTGCCATAATGGTTAGTTTTTAGTTGTTTAAAATTTGATTCGTATGATCTTTTGTTTTTACTTTTTCAATAATGCGTTCTATATTGCCGTTTTCATCAATAATAAAAGTGGTTCTTTTAACACCCATATAGGTTCTGCCATACATTTTTTTTTCACCCCAAACGCCGTAAGCGTTCAATATCTCTTTTTCTGTGTCAGCAATTAACGGAAATGGCAGGTTGTGTTTTTTTGCAAATTTCTCGTGCGATTCTACGGAGTCGGGACTAACGCCAACAACTTCGTAACCGTTTTGTTTTAGTGTTTCGTAATTTTCTGCCAAGTTGCATGCTTCTGCCGTGCAGCCGGCAGTATTGTCTTTCGGGTAAAAATATAATATCAATTTTTTGCCCTTGAAATCGGCAATGGATATTTCTTTTTTCGTTTGCGTTACACCCTTAAATTCAGGGGCTTTTTGGTTTTCTTTCATGATATTTATTTCTCGAAAATATTTTCAAAAATACAACCTTTTTCAGAAAAATAATTGCATATTTCTTTTATTTACAAACATAAAGTTTCTTTTTTTTAACTAAATTTAGTTTTTCGTAAGTGTGTTTGTTTTCTATATTG
>JALTEO010000423.1 GCA_027073875.1 Bacteroidales bacterium | reverse complement strand
GATTGGGACGCGAAGGTTTGAAATATTCCATTCACGAAATGATGGAGCCTAAATTGCTGGTTAAGAATATTTTGTAGTATTTCCATGTTTCATTTATTATGTCGAACTTAGTCCATTAGACGGCAAAAGCCGTATTTATTATTTTAAGATAACTATCAAAGCTGTTTACAAAAGTGTTATTGTTTTGGCTAAAGCCAATATGATTTTTTATTCATTAAACGGGATAAATCCCGTTTCTATTAATGTAAACCATATCAATAGACCTGCCATTTATGGCAGATATATTATGAGTTCAAAAAATGGCTTTAGCCAAAATATTTAAATCAGTAATGAACTAAATACTGTATTGAAAATCTAATCTACTAATTATTAGCATTTTGTCGTTTTAGTTGTATGGTAGGTTATACAGTTTCGGGCTCAGGTTTGTCAATAATCTCAAATTTCCCCAGAGCTGAAAATTTAGCAATTCTTTGGTTGATTCGTTCTTCTGCATCCATTACCATAAGCTCGTTCAAATGTCGTTTAAGCTCTTTTTTTACATTTGAAAATGCTTTCTCGTGATTAAGATGTGCACCGCCCATAGGTTCTTTGATAATGTCATCAATAATTCCTATTTCCAAAAGGTCTTTGGCTGTTAGCTTAAGTGCTTCTGCCGCTTGTTTTTTATAGTCCCAGCTTCGCCACAAGATAGAAGAACAGGATTCTGGCGAAATGACTGAATACCAAGTGTATTCCATCATTAAAACACGGTCGCCTATGCCGATGCCAAGTGCACCACCGGATGCACCTTCGCCAATGATACAGACAATTATTGGTACTTTTATGCGAAACATTTCAAAAAGATTGCGAGCAATGGCTTCTGCCTGACCGCGTTCTTCTCCTTCAATGCCGGGGTAAGCACCGGGAGTATCAACGAGAAAGATGATGGGTTTGTTAAATTTATCAGCTAATTTCATTAATCGTAGTGCTTTCCTGTATCCTTCGGGGTTTGCCATTCCAAAGTTGCGATATTGACGCATCTTGGTGTTCATTCCTTTCTGATGACCGATAAACATAACTGTTTTTCCGTCAAAATCACCGAATCCACCCACAATGGCTTTGTCATCTTTAATATTCCTGTCTCCGTGAAGTTCAATAAAATCGCCTTTGGTGATATAATCAATATAACTTAGTGTGTATGGGCGTTCCGGATGCCTTGATAATTGCACCTTTTGCCAAGGTGTTAGTTTCTTGACAATTTTTTTTCTCGCTTCATTAATTTGTTTCTTCAAATCAGCAATTGAAGAACTGACATCAACTTTTCCTTCATTCTCAATTTCTTGCAGCTTTTCCAGCTGATCGTATAACTCTTTTAACGGTTCTTCGAATTCTAAAAATACCATAGCTCAAATTTTGAAAAAAAACGGTGCAAGTTAAGAAGAAATTTTTTGACGGTATTTTTTTTGGTGAAAATTTTATTCTTATTATTTGTAATTTGCTGTAAATTAGTTTGTTGTGTAGTTATTTTGCTTTTTTGTGAAATTGTGGTGTTAACCTGAATTCGATATAATACCAAACCGTTAGCAAGATAATTAACCCCAAAAATTCACGGAATTTTCTACTATTAAGAAATACCAACAAATTTGGAATTTTACAAAACCCCTGATTTGGGTATTAAACTCACAAATGCTTTTTCAATTTAATGATTAGTGAGTCATATTCAATGGGTTTGCTGATATATTCATCGCAGCCATTGGCATAGCAAATCTCTTTTTCATTGTTTAGAGCGTAGGCGGTTTGAACTAATACCGGTATGTTGGGTGTTTTTTTCTTTACTTCTTTTAAAACTGCCAGTCCGTTTTTTATGGGCATCTGAATGTCTAAAAGCAATATGTCAACCTGATTGTTATTAAATAAATTGATAGCTTCCTCTCCGTTTACTGCTTTCAGAACATTAATGCCGGTAGTCGATAGCATTTCTTCTAATAAAAGTAAACTGATTTCATCATCTTCAGCTACCAAAATAGTTTTTTCTTTCCAGTTGATATTAAGATTGGGTTGACGGGTTGGTGATTTTGGCTTTGTAGCTTTTTCAAAGGGAATTGTAAAATAGAATTGACTGCCTTCACCATAGGTTGATTTAGCCCAAATAGTGCCTCCCATTTGTTCTACTATCTTTTTCGATACGGCTAATCCTAATCCTGTTCCGCCAAAGTTTTGTTTTTCGTTTTCTTCAAATCCTTGCGTAAAACGGTCAAAAATATAGGGCAGATTGGCTGATGGAATACCAATACCGGTGTCGGTAACAAAAAATTGAATTTTATTTTTATCTTTTACCTTTTCAAAACCAAATCGGATATTACCTGTTTTTGTGAATTTTAAGGCATTACTCAAAAGATTGTCTAAAACCTGTCGCAGGCGATAGGAATCAATCACTACGCTATTGTTTTCGTTGTCATTGGGTAAAACCAAATCCAATTTAATATGTTTTTCTTCTCGTCGTTTTATTTCAAGATTGTAAAAGTCAAACAAGTTTTCAGTTAAATTTTTTAAATCTGTTTTTATTGGATTGAATTTTAGTTCATTGGCTTCAATTCTTGACAAGTCAATAATATCATTAATTAGGTGTAGCAATATTTTTCCGCTATTTTGAATGTGATGAATGTATTTTTTTCGTTGATTCTCAGAAATATTTGAATTCTTTAGCATCTGTGCAAACCCGAGAATGCCATTCATCGGTGTGCGTATCTCGTGCGACATATTCGAGAGAAAAGCTGTTTTCAATCTGTCTGCTCTTATTGCTTTCTCTTTGGCTAATTGGAGTTGCCGTTCCACTTCTTTTTCTTGTGTCAGGTCAACAAATGTGATAAGGATTCCGGCAAATTCATCATTAACAAGAATAGGATTAAAGGTGAGTTTTGTCGATAAAAGTTTTCCCCATTTAGTTGTGTAATTAAAGAAAGTTTGTACTGTTTCTTTTGTTTTAAGGGTTTCCTCAAAATATTTGTCAAAAGCTACCTTTTTCAGAGGTGGGAATTTTAGCAGATTTATCTTTTTAGTGGTGTCTTCCGATGGTGAACCCAAGATTTGCAGGGCACTTTCATTGATCTCAAGAATTTTTCCTGAGATGTCGGTAAAAATAGTACCCATCGCATTTTGTTCAAAAATGGTACGGAACAAAACAGCGTTCTTCCTTAACTCTTGTTCCCTTGCATATTTTTCCGTTATATCGCGAAAAACCAAAACGACACCTATTAATTCATCATTTTTTAATATGGGGGCTGCACTGTCTTCAATGTGATAACGGCTCCGGTTTCTTGAAATTAATACGGTGTGGTTTGCCAAGCCAACAATTTTTTTTCCTTTCAGTACTTTTTTTACCGGGTTATTTACTTTTTCTCCTGTTTTTGCATTAATAATTTGAAATACATCGGAAAGTGGTTTTCCTTTTGCTGTTTTTAGTCGTCTGCCACATAGTTTTTCGGCTACGGGATTCATATTGGTAATTTTCCCTTTGTTGTCGGTAACAATGACGGCATCACCAATACTTTGCAAGGTAACTGCAAGATTTTCGGCATCGGTTGCAATTTTATCGGCAAGTAATTTTTTTTCGTGGATATTAATTGCCATACCGATTAAAGCCGGTTTGCCTTCAAATGGGTAATTGGCAGCAGAGAAATCAATCCAAATAGGTCCCAGTTTCTTATTAATAATTCTGTATTCGTAGCGATTAATTATGTTTTTACCTTTTTGTCGTTTTAGTCCTCTTTCTTTTACCATCTCACGGTCTTCTTTATAGATTATATCCCAAAAAAATATTTCTTCAAGTTCTTCAGGCGAATCAATACCGAGCATTTTGTAACCTGCGGCATTCATATATACAAATCTGTTTTCCTGAATAATAAAAAAGGCAGCAGGAGAAGTTTCGGCTAGCGTCCTGAATTTTTGTTCACTAACCATCAGCGATCGCAATGCTTGTTCTAACTCTTTTTGATTATTACGGAGTTGATGCATTAATGAGGTATATTCTTCATTTTGGGCTTGTATCTCTTCGTTTTGTGTTTGAACCTCCTGATACTGTTCGTTTAGTTTCTTTTCGTGTTCTTTTATTTCCGAAATATCTCTGACGATTGCCAATAAAACTTTTTCTTCGTGGAAATTGATTAGATTAAGGGAGACCTGGGCAAAAAACGCTGTTTTATCTTTCTTTGTATGTATCCACTCAAAACTTTGAGGTTTTCCTGAAAAAGCGGCATTTATTTTTTCTTGACTTAATTTTTTGGATGAAATACCACCGGATTGTTTTTCCGGTGAAAACTCAGCAGGATAGTGACCGATGATATCTTCTTCCTTTTTGCATCCAAACATTTTAAGTGTCTTTTTATTACACTCAATAAATTGTTTGTCGCTCATCAGAAAGATGGCATCTTCACTATTTTCAAAAAGTGTTCTGAAAAAAATCGTTTCTTTTTCTTTTTCGTCTTGTATTGTTTTTAACGCATTAAGCGACTGAATTTGAAGACCAAAGACTATAATGTTGTTTTCGTCAAGATAATTAATTCTAAAAAGAAAAGGTTGTTCGTAGTCTTTATCTTTAATAATGATTTCAAGTGAGTGTGCTTTTTTATCTTTTTTTGCCTTGGAAAAGGTGTCTAAAAAAAGATGCTTTGAACTATAACAATTATTTTTAAATAAAATTTCACCTTTTTTTAAATGTGTAAAAATTTTAATGTTTTTATTATTAATGGAATAGTCAATAATTTCGCCATCTTCTTTTAAAAGAAAGAATATGTCGGGTAAAAGTTTTATTTTTGCGATGAAATCATTGTGAATAGTAGAGGAGTTATTCATAATTACAAATTTGTGGCAATTTACGAATAATATTTTTAATGGAAAAATTTTTGTGAAAGGAAAAAAGAAATTATTTGAAAATCTTGAAATTACAGATATTAGTTCAGAAGGGTTTGGCGTTGCCAAAACGAATGAAAAAGTAGTTTTTGTAAAAAATACCGTTCCGGGAGAAATAGTTGATGTTCAGATTTATAAGAGAAAACGCCGCTATCTCTA
>JALTEO010000422.1 GCA_027073875.1 Bacteroidales bacterium | reverse complement strand
CTGTAATACCGATTGCACATTCAATATAGTCCAATAAATTGTACTATTTTCATGTAGCATCGGCATTACACCAAATCTTTTTTGGACTAATTTATAATTCATTTTTGTATAACATTTTGGCTGTTTACCCCATTTTTGTGAGTCCTTTGCAAAACTTCTGATTTTGTCATTCTGAACGCAGTGAAGAATCTGTAAATGATTACCATTTAGGATGCTGAGATTCTTCGCAATACTCAGAATGACAGTTTCTTTTAGTTTTTTCAAAGGTCTCTTTGTATCAAATCCATTACCACAAAAATAATCTTTTTTTTAAGAAAATATCAATAAAGAAAAAACATCAGATTATCTCCATATGTTCCTCATCGGTAATTTTTTCGCAATAATGACATTTTAAAGAAATGGGCTTTTTGGTGATAATTTTAAATTTGGTAGTTACCGGCTCAACATTGGTTATACATTTGGGATTCACACATTTAACAATCCCTTCTACTTTATCGGGTACGACCACAATTTTTTTCTCAACCACGGAATAATCCTTAATAATATTTAGTTTGGCATCGGGTGCTATCAAAGCGATACGGTTGATTTCACCATCCTGAAAATATTTTTCCGAAACTTTGATAATCGCTTTTTTTCCTAACCGTTTACTTTCCAAGTTAGTCCCAAAGGTAATGGTTGTTTCAATCTTATCCAGCCCCAAAATATCAATGACCTTAAATAATTTGTCGGCAGGAATGTGGTCAATTACCGTCCCGTTTCTCAGAGCACTTACTTTTAATTCTTTTGTTTCTTTCATAATATCTTATTTTAGACCTAAAATTAATGATATGATTGCTTGACGGACATATACACCGTTCAATGCTTGCTGGAAATAATATGCTTTACTATTAGTATCTACATCGGTATCAATCTCATTGACCCGTGGTAGTGGATGTAACACCCGCATATTAGGTTTCGTATTTTCCAACATTTTATTTTTTAACACATAGGAATTTTTCACTTTTTCGTATTCCATCGGGTCGGAAAACCGTTCGCGTTGAATACGCGTAGCATACAAAATATCTGTTTGCTTAATCGGGTCGCAAATGTCCTGATATTCTGCGAAAGGAATATTTTTTTCTTTTAAAAACAATTTATACTCATCGGGTAGCTTCAACGACTCGGGCGACACAAAGTGAAATTCCGGATTAAAATACGACAATGCCATCAAAAGAGAATGCACTGTTCTACCATATTTTAAGTCGCCAACCATCGTAATGCGTAAGTTTTCCAGAGTTCCTTGCGTTTTTAAAATAGAATACAAGTCCAAGAGGGTTTGTGTAGGGTGTTGATTGGCTCCGTCACCGGCGTTAACAATGGGAACCGGTGAAACCTCGCTGGAGTAACGGGAGCTTCCCTCTACAGGGTGTCGCATCACAATCAGGTCGGAATAATTGGCTACGGTCAAAATGGTATCTTTTAGCGATTCCCCTTTTTTGACACTTGACGAGCCGGCATCGGTAAATCCGATAATGCGTCCGCCTAATTTATTTACAGCACTCTCAAAGCTAAGCCGTGTACGGGTTGACGGCTCAAAGAAAAGTGTAGAAATAACTTTCCCCTGCAAAATATTCTGAACAGGAGTTTTCTCAAACTCGGCAGCAACCTCCATTATCCGCAAATAATCTTCTTTGCTGTAATCCATAATTGAGACCAGACTTTGTTGATAGAAATTACTTTTTTCCATTACGGTGTTATTTTAGGATTATTAATTAAAATTATTTATATTTTTTCAACTTGTATTGTTCTAAAAATTTGTTCCAACTTATCAATGACAGACTTTGTTTGTGAGAATCTCAAAGCTATTTTCATCGAAACGGTTTCTGCCATTTCCACCTCCTTGTAATCAATTTTTTGTTGCTTAAGGAAACTCATTACAGCACCCATCTCATCATAATGGCACACAATCTTAAAATTATTTCTCACCTCCTTTTCCACAATTGTTGCCTTCAAAAGTGCTTCTCGTGTGGCTGTTTTATAAGCATTAATTAAACCGCTAACACCTAATTTAGTGCCACCAAAATACCGGATTACTACCACCAAGATATTAGTTAGTTCAAAGGAATGAAGTTGTCCTAAAATGGGTTTTCCTGCTGTTCCTGATGGTTCTCCATCATCGTTGCTGCGTTCCAAAATATTGGTTATTCCTACCCTAAAAGCATAGCAGTGGTGTCGTGCATCATAAAATTTTGAGCGATAATCTTCCAGAACCGATTTTACTTCTTCTTCGGTAGTAACAAAATGAGCAAAAGACAAAAATCTACTACCTTTTTCTTTGTACAGCCCCTCAGACATAGTTTCTATAGTCCTATATTTCAAATCCTTATCCATTGAAGAAAGTTAACATAAAAATTGCTACTATTGACAATACAATACCTACCATATTTATTTTCAGTAATTTTTCTTTGAAGAATAAAAGCCCTAACAAAAATGATAAAAGCACAATTCCCGTATTGTTAACGCCAAAAACTACGGCACCGGGAAAGATATTACTATTGAGTGTAGCAATTAAAAAATAAATGGTCCCGAAATTCACAAGTCCTAATAATATTCCGAAAATCCATACCCAACCGTTGCGATAGTCTTTCACAGAATCTTTATTGAATAAAGTAAAGATGACTGCAAATATGGCACTTACCAAGAAAAGGAAGGCGGTAAAAAAAGAGTTTGTTTCGGGAGTTACAAATTTCTCCTGAGCATATTTTACCGAAATATCAACCAGTCCCATACCGAAGAATAAAATAACAGGTAAAAATGAGTTTTTAGCATTATTCTTTTCCGGCTTCTTGTAAATAGTAAAAAATACAGCAGCAATGGCAAGGACAATTCCAATAAATTTAGCTCCTGTTAAAATTTCACCAAAGTACAAGATAGAAAAAGAAATCGGCATCACAACACTCATTTTAGCTGCTACTGAAGTTACGGCAATGCCTGCCTTTTGCGAACTCCACCCTATAACAAAGAACATCACAATAAATAAGAACCCGATAATCAACGAAAACCAAATGGCATTGGAATGAAAAAATCCGGCAATGGTTTGCGACGAACGATTCAATGTGAAACCAAGTATTGCTGCCACAAAATAGTTTATTAGAATCGTATTAAAAATGGGAAGTTTTTTAAGGTTAATCAACTTAAAAATCAGGAATATCCCCGTAGATGAAAGTATGCTAAAAATCAGAAATATCATTTGGGGAGTTTTAGTAATGCCTTTCTTTCAAGAAACAAATGAGATGAATAAGATGCAAGGCATAAATTTTTTTGAATAGCCGTAGCTATTGAGAAAAATTTTAACGATGTCAGATTGTTTATCACATTTGTTCCTATAGGGTTTACAGAGTTTTCCATATACTTCTTCATATTTTTTTGTATTATCCCGATAGTGCATCAAAAATATTCATTGTCTATAAAAAAACTCTGAAAATCTTGATGCGAAGGAATTATTAAAACTCCCCATAAAATGTTTAAAAAAAAGGGGGCTGTAAAGATTACGCCCCCTTAAATATTTTTGTTGAATTATCATTAGCTCTTCAGTTTTTTCTCTATGTCCACAATGAATCCTTTGAATCGTTTATCTGTGTCTATCAGATTATTAACTGTTTTACAGGCGTGTAATACCGTTGCATGGTCTTTGCTTCCTATCCGTGATCCAATGGTTGACAATGATGATTTGGTCATTAGTTTTGCAAAGTACATGGCAATTTGCCGTGCCTGAACAATCTCCCGTTTTCTGGTTTTGGAGGCAATTAATCCAACGGGCATGCCAAAATAGTCGCACACTACTTTTTGGATATAATCAATTGATATTTCTTTCCGGGTATTTTTAACCAGTTTATCTACCATCTGTTTAACCAAATCGATGGTAATATCTTTTTTGTTTAGGATAGATTGTGCATGAAGGGTATTCAGCGTTCCTTCCAGTTCACGAATGTTTGTCGTAATATGCGAAGCAATATATTCAACAACCTCATCGGACATTTCAACGCCATTCAAATAATTTTTGTGTTTCAAGATGGCTTTCCGTGTCTCAAAATCAGGACCTTGTAAGTCAACAGGCAATCCCCATTTAAAACGCGAAATCAAGCGGTCTTCCATTCCTTTCAATTCCGAAGGAGATTTATCGGAGGTTAGAATAATTTGTTTTCTTGCTTGGTGCAGTTGGTTAAAAATATTGAAGAAAACTTCCTGTGTGCCTTCTTTTCCAATCCAATCATGGACATCATCAATAATCAACACATCTATCATTTGATAGAAATGTAAAAAATCGTTCCGGTTGTTATTTCTAACTGATTCAGTATATTGTGTTTGAAATTTACTTGCTTGAACATAAAGAACAATCAACTCAGGAGATTTGCGTTTAACTTCTATACCTATCGCTTGAGCAAGATGTGTTTTACCAAGTCCCGAATCACCAAAGATAAATAACGGATTAAAGGATGTCTTCCCCGGTTTTTCAGCTACAGCAAATCCTGCCGAGCGGGCAAGCCGATTACATTTACCTTCAATAAAATTTTCAAATGAATAATCAGGATTTAATTGTGAGTCAATTTCAACTTTTTGAATACCGGGAATAATAAATGGATTTTTAATTTGCGAATCACCATCTTTCATCGGAACCGATACGGGTGCATTCTTAGGGATATTAGTATCGCGGTGTGGAATTTTAACAGTGTAACCGCCATTAACATAGCTATTGTTTTCTACCATCACCTTATATTCCAACCTTACTTCTTCTCCTACAACTTTTTTCAAAGTTTTTTTAATTAAATCGGCATAGTTTTCTTCCAAAAACTCGTAGAAAAAAAGACTTGGTAACTGTAATGTTAAAACTTGGTCTTCAAACTTCAGGGGTTTAATCGGCTCAAACCATGTTTTGAAGCTATCCAACGGAATATTATCTCGAATTATTGTCAGACATTCCCCCCAAAATTTGTCAATAAAATCCTTTACCATTAAAAATCAGTTCTTTATTAGATGAGTAGTTTCCTTAATTTCAAAGCACAATGT
>JALTEO010000421.1 GCA_027073875.1 Bacteroidales bacterium | reverse complement strand
TAAAATCTGCCGGAGTCCATTGTTTCTGAACATTAAACATAAAAGGTGCCGGCTGTGTTGTTGATTTATCCGATGAAAATGCCAGTGGAATATATTGTATGGCACTGTCGCCGGTAAAATTAATTGAGCTGACAAATGGCAAAATAACACCTTCCAAGCCCTTAACAATTGGATGATCTGCAAATTTTGAAACAATGGGCAAATATGGGAACTTTATTTGTGTCATATAACGAAACATACCCTGTTGTTGTTGAAGTGTTATATTGCCACACTTGGAGTCGGCAACTAACGATGGCTCTACAACAATCCCTTTTTGAGTAAGCCAATCTTCGACCAAAGTATTTTGTGGTGTGACATATAGCGTTTTCAAATCTGCTTTTACACGATTAATGGCTACCAGCATATTACCTCCTTTTGCCAAGAAATTGTCTAAAAGATGTAACTCATTCTGTGTCAAACTGTCTGTGGGACGAATAAGTGCCAAAGTCTTAATTTTTTCAGGAATAATAGTCGTGTCGGTCAAAAAAATATCCTGTATTTTGTATAGCACTTCTAATTCGGCTTTTACCTGTGGCATTTCATCCATTGTCGGTTCTCCTTGTCCCTGTATTAAGCCGATAACCGGCTTATCTTTTACCGACAGTTTTTTGATAGCAGACGACAAGGAATATTCCATAGGCGAACCCGGCTGCATAAACGGAATAACTTCTTTGCGGTCGCCCATTTTAATAACGGCACCGAGATATGCCTTTTGTTGTTTCATTTGGTCTTTTTCCCTGACATTAATTAAAACAGGTTGTATGCCGTCTTGCATCGCTTCTTTTTCAATACTTTCGTCCTTATTCGGGTCAATAATTTCGTAAATCAATTTCCCTTTTGAGCGGGCAGCATACTCAATGAGCATATCCTTAAAATCTCGCCGTACCCGTGCCACATTGGGTGGCAAATCTTTTGAGAAATATGCTTTTATTGTTACCGGTTCGTCCAAATTCTTCAATAAATTTTTGGTAGCATTACCAAGTGTATATTGATGGTTTTCAGTAAAATCAAACCGAGCAAAAAAATCTTCGGATAATAAGTCCACAAAAATGACAATACCAATAACTAATCCGATGCTGATAAAATATTTCTTAAAGTTCATACCTTTATTATTTTTTAATTCAAATTCCTTTTAGCCAGCGAGATAACCGAGAGATACAATCCCACAAACATAATAGACAAGAAATATATCAAGTCTTTTGTATCCAAAACGCCGCGGGAAATACTTTCAAAATGGGTATTCAAATCCAAATAATTGAACAGCCCTCCAAGCCATCCTGTTGCGGCATTTGCCAATACGCCGAAAATGATATGAAAGAATAACCCTATAAACAAGGCAAATAGAAAAGCGACAATTTGATTTTGACTAATACTACTGGCAAAAATACCTATTCCGATGTAGGCGGCACTCATCAAAAGCAAACCGGTATAACCGAGAAAGATAGCACCTCCATCAATATTACCGATATTAGATAAAGTGATAACATAAGGAAATGTCAATGCCAATGCGATGGCAATTATCAAAAAATTGGCAAAGAATTTGCCCCAAATCAGTTGCCAGTCGGAAACAGGTTTTGTGAGCAACAGTTCCAATGTCCCCGATCGCTTTTCTTCAGCTATTGATTTCATTGTTAGTGCAGGGATAAAGAAAAACAGTGTCCAATAAGCGATACTGAAAAATGTCCGTAAACTGGCTTGTCCGACTAAAAAAATATCGGAACCATAAAGCCAAGTAAAAAAACCACTGAATCCCAGAAATAAGATAATCATCACATAAGCGATAAGCGAATCAAAATAACTGCGGAGTTCTTTTTTTGTTAAAATCCAAATTGCTTTCATCTGTTTATTTTTTAGTTTAAAGTTTGTAAAGTTTAAAGTTCATAAAGTTTTAAAGTAGCACTGTCATACTGAACGAAGTGAAGTATCTCATTATTGATGTAGCTTGTTATTATATTTATTTTTTGTTTCATCTGTTTATTTTTTAGTTCATAAAGTTCTTATCACCCCTCTGTGTTTCCTTCCGAACTTTGTTCTAGGATTGATAACATCAAGGGGAGAATTTCCTCGGTTTTACTTAGGGTTAGGTGATTTTTGTTCATAATATATTATCGCATTTGCACATTTATATATTTTTCATTCGTAATTCCTAATTCCTAATTCGTAATTCCTAATTAATAATCGATAATCATTCCCTTAATTAATTTAGTGTTAATTGTCTGAATATGTCTTCAAGTTTCCGTTCTACAGGTGTCATTTCGGTTAAGAACCAACCTTTTTCGACACAGAGTTTGAAGATTTCCCGTTTGGAAGATGACTGCGGGTAACTCTTTACCTGAAAACGATTATTTTGACGGTTAGCAAAATCAACCATTGCCACCGTGGGTAAATTCTGAATGCCCGAATAAATATCATTCGGATTGCCTTCTTCAATTGCCACCATCAGCGTTTCACTGTTTTCTGCTTGATTTCTTAATGTGTCGGCAGTGCCATTGGCAACAATTTTTCCTTTATTGATAATCAGGATACGGTCGGCAATAGCTTCCACTTCCGGCAGAATATGCGTGCTTAATATCACTGTCTTTTCCTTGCCCAATTCACGAATCAGTTTTCGTATCTCTACAATTTGATTAGGGTCTAATCCCGAGGTGGGTTCATCCAAAATAAGAATCTCCGGATCGTGAATAAGTGCTTGAGCCAATCCTACGCGTTGTTTGTAACCTTTCGACAATTCACCTATTTTCTTATGTTTCTCATCATTGAGACCGACTTTCCGTATAATTTCTTTTATCCTGTCAGGAATTTGCTTTGCCGGAATATTTTGTAGTTCAGCTACAAATTTCAAGTAATCAATAATAGGTGCATCTTCATAGAGCGGATTATTTTCCGGTAAATAACCGATATGCTTTTTTAGCTCTTCGGCATTCTCATTTAATGCCATACCTCCGATAAACACTTCGCCTCCGGTAGGTGCTATAAAATTGGTAATGATTTTCATTGTTGTCGTTTTTCCCGCCCCGTTAGGACCAAGGAAACCGACAATCTCACCTGTGTTAACATCGAAACTGACTCCATCAACAGCTGCCTGTGTCCCGTATTTTTTTGTCAGGTTATTAACTTTAATATTCATTGAAATTAAATTTTGGTCGTTTGAAAACTTGTTTTTTCTTTCTTTACTTTCTGATTATTTTTTTTTGGTGATACCGGCACCGACGGCATACCGAAATAATTTTGCATTCGTTTCATTTCTTCCATCATCTCTTTATTCATCTTCTCCATATCGGGAAAATCAGGAACCGAGAAGAAGTCAGGAAACGGGACAGTCATTGTTGAATCGTTAAAAAACGAATTGTCGGAAAATCCCGGAATATCAGATCCGCTGAGTCCAAAATCTTGGAATCTTTTATTAAACAACTGCATCAACGAATCGGCATTAACATTTCTACCGTCAGACGACCAAGTCTCCACATACGAAGAATCATAGCCGATGACATTTCCGTTTCCATCGCGTTGAACATTTACATTAATCTTAATATTGGGCTTGTTGCTAAGCGAGTCCGTTTGTGCTTGCCCCGGGTTTGTGTAAAAAAATCCGAAGGACAATCCGATGAAAAGAATTAACTTTTTCATGATAACCTCCTTTTTTTTTCGCAAATTTATATCACCCAAATAGACAATGTCAAGCACTTAACATTTTTTAACGGCAATAGCTCGTGATTTTTAAAGAAAATTAACAGAGAAGAAAGTATTACAGCTTTTTGGCGTTTTCCCGAAGGTATCAACTAAAAGTTTCTGAAGTTTTAACATAATGACAATCAGTGCGATATAGGTTTATTTTGTTCATCACCCCTCTATATCTCCTCCCGAACTGTGTTCGAGGATTACAAACCTCAATGGGAGAATTCCTCCCTAAGGGAGGACCAAGGTAGGTAACCTTCCTTTCGGATTTGAAATCTAAACGAAAAATGAAACAGAATTGTTGACAGAAAAATAGCAATTGAAAATCAAACAATTACACAACTGAAAAATTTCAATGCTTTGTTATAATCGGGTTAACTTTGTGAAATTTGTTATCTTTGACCTTTGAACATTTTTTGTAAAATGAATTTTCAGATAAAAGAACAAAAAGCTACCCGCTTCGGTTTTGGCGAAGGTGTCGTTGAGTTGGCAAAACGAAATCCCGATATTGTGGTGCTTGGCGGCGACATTATCTGCTCTTTCGGAGTTGTAATCCGAAAGAGCAGGTTGTGTCTTTAGGAAAAGAAAACCTGACATTTTAATGATAAAATCAAAAATCCATAAAGACGAAATAGACTGGTTGATAATAGTTTATAATACTGTTAATGATGAAGAATTAAGAAAAGAAGCTTTTGATAAACTTATTGTTTACGGATTAAACGAACAGCAAATAAAAAAAAGGTATGAGAAGTTAAAATCTAATGATGACGACTTAGAATATTTTAATAAAGCTTGGAAAATTGAAGTTGAACGAAACAAAACCAAAAGTTACAATATCTACGAGAAAATAAAAATTTTCCTTTTTGGTCCTTATGAGTTTTTTATGAATTATTCCAGTGGGCTAAAAGAATTAAAAACCTATAACTATAAAGTAAAATTTCGTCAAAGACTAGTATTGTTGATATCCGGAACAATTTTCTGGATTCTTTTCTCCATAGGAATAGCTATTTATTTCGAATATAAAAGAATGCAAGAAATTAAAGCAATTGATATTTCGGATTGGGAAAACAATCGAATTGAAAACAATCAAAATATACAAGATACAACAAAAAACATAAGAAAATTGCCGGATAAGATTAGAAATGAATGATGAGCATATTCATAAATAAGATTCGATGTTACAAATATCCTTTGTGCCTCATATATTTATCGTCAGAATTGTGTAATTTTGGGCTAAACAAAACTTATATATTTTATGTTGAAATCACATAAAGCCCTGATCTGTCGGCTTTACAATTCGAACGAAAACTAAAATGACCTACAGAAGGTTCGCAAAAAAAATACAACTTT
>JALTEO010000420.1 GCA_027073875.1 Bacteroidales bacterium | reverse complement strand
AAATTAATGTGGTTATAGAGCTTAATACAATAGAGATATTAGGTGCATTCAACCGGAAATTTTTATTTTTCCGTGGTGGAACATAAATAATGTCATTAGGTTGAAGGAAAAATTTCTTGCCGGAGAAAATATCATCGGAAGTTAAATCAATTACTTCGGTTGTAATGCCGTCCACATTTTGATGAATGACTTTTATTTCTTTCCGGTTACCGTAAACACTAATATCTTTTGCCATTCCGAGTGCTTCCAAAATATTAAAATTACGATCGTAAATAGTATAAAATCCGGGGGAATTGACTTCGCCGAGAATGGTGAGGTTAAAACTGACAAATTTTACTTTTATGGTTACATCATTAAAATATTCACCAATAAGGTTTTGAATTTTTGTCTCGGCAGAATCTACTGTTAGTCCCGCTATAGCAACTTTCCCAATAAATGGTAAATTTACATTTCCTGAATTATCAACAGTATATCCACGAATGAAAAGATTGGCTTTTGAGTAGGCATAGTTTAGGTTTGTGGTAGCAGCATCATTAAAAATACTATTGATCTCTTTGTTAATACTGTAAACAGTAAAATAGATTAAGTCGCCTTTGCTAATGCTGAAATCGGTATATTCAGGTTGATAAGTGGTATCAGGAAGGTTGGCTTGATTAAAGTAAACCAAGTCCTTATATCTTGAACAAGACGACAAAATGCTTGCAACGAGTAGAAAAAGAATAAGTTTTTTCATAAGAAAATTATGCCCAAAAATACTATTTTTACTTTTATTGGATACAAATTTAACATAAATTAATCTCAAATGTTCGCAATAATTTATCTTTGAGCAAAATTTCAATAATGCAGGAAAAGATTATTATTATAGATTTCGGCTCTCAATATACGCAGTTGATTGCACGGAAAATCAGAGAGTTAAATGTTTATTGTGAGATACATCCATGTACATATCTGCCCGAATTTGATGATAGTGTAAAAGGTGTAGTGCTTTCGGGAAGTCCTTTTTCGGTAAGAGATGCTGAAGCACCTAAGGTTGATGTGTCGGGACTGAGAAATCGTTATCCTGTGTTAGGAATTTGTTATGGTGCACAGTTGATGGCACAACTCTATGGGGGAGAAGTGAGGCAGGCAGATATGCGGGAATATGGTAGGGCAAAATTACACATTGTTGCTAGGGATTGTTTGCTTTTTGCAGGGATGAAAGATGATTCACAGGTGTGGATGTCGCATGCCGATACCATTATGAAAAAACCTGAAGGTGCGGAGATTATTGCTAATTCCAATAATATAGAAGTGGCTGCTTATCATATTCAAGGGGAGAAAACTTATGGTATTCAGTTTCACCCTGAGGTGTATCATTCCGAAGAAGGACAAAAGCTTTTGAAGAATTTTGTTGTAGGTATTTGTGGGGCAAATCAGGATTGGACACCGGCATCTTTTGTTGACTCTACGATAAAGGAGTTGAAAGCAAAAATTGGAAATGATAAAGTGGTTTTAGGTCTGTCGGGGGGAGTTGATTCGTCTGTGGCGGCGGTGTTACTGCACAAAGCCATTGGTAAACAATTATATTGCATTTTTGTAAATAACGGATTGTTGCGGAAAAATGAATTTGAAGAGGTACTTGCTTCCTATAAAGATATGGGATTGAATGTGAAAGGTGTTGATGCCTCTGCTTTGTTCCTTGAACGACTGAAAGGGGAGAGTAGTCCCGAAAAAAAACGGAAAATTATCGGGAAGACTTTTATTGATGTTTTTGATGATGAGGCACATAAGATACATGATGTCAGGTGGTTGGCACAAGGAACAATTTATCCTGATGTTATTGAATCGATATCTGTAAAAGGTCCGTCGGCAACCATTAAATCGCATCACAATGTTGGCGGATTGCCGGAAAAGATGAATTTAAAGATTGTGGAACCACTACGACTTTTGTTTAAAGACGAAGTGCGTAGGGTAGGAAAAGAATTGGCAATTGACCAAAATATTTTGGGCAGACATCCTTTTCCCGGTCCCGGATTGGCAATTCGTATCCTTGGTGATATTACACCCGAAAAAGTAACTATGTTACAAGCCGCAGATGATATTTTTATCAAAGGATTGAAAAATCATGGTCTTTACGATAAGGTATGGCAAGCGGCTACTATTTTGTTGCCGGTGCAAACGGTAGGTGTAATGGGTGACGAACGAACTTATGAACAAGTGATTGCCTTACGGGCTGTTGAATCTACCGACGGAATGACTGCTGATTGGGTGCATTTGCCATATGATTTTTTGTCGGAGGTTTCCAGCCAAATTATAAATCATGTAAAAGGCATCAATCGCGTAGTTTACGATATCAGTTCCAAGCCGCCGGCTACTATTGAGTGGGAATAGTTGGGGTGTTCGTGTCTTTTTATTCGTAAAATGTTTTGAATTATTTTTTTGCTGAAAATTATCTTGCATTACAGTCTTGAAAAAAGTAAGCATTTATAAGTTTGTTGAAAAAAAGAAAAATTCATTTGCCTGTTTTGATATAAAAATTAATTTTGCACGAAATAAAAATGATTTACCATGAACAATATTCTTAAAATTGGGTTAGCGGTTTTAATTTTGGTTCTTGCTTATTTTACTTATGAAACAATTGCAAAACCTATTAGGTTTCAGCAAGAAAAGAAAGTTAGATACTCGGCAGTCATTAAAAGATTAAAAGATATACGAAAAGCGGAAACGACCTATAAGAGTGTTTATAATGTATATACCGGTAGTTTCGATACTTTATTAAACTTCCTGAAAAATGATTCGTTGAGGTTAATTAAGAAGATTGGACAAATTCCCGATGAATTACTTGACTCTATTACTGAAAAACAAGCTGTAAAAATGGGAATGATTGTCCGTGATACATTGTATATTCCTGTTCATGATTCTATTTTGCAAAAGGTTGATATTGACTCATTGCCATATGTTCCTTACACTAATGGTGCAAAATTCAAACTTCAAGCCGGCGAAATTGAAGTATCTCAAACCAAACAACAAGTATTTGAGTGTAAGGATTCCAAACCATTTGACCCGAGTCAAGTATTAAAAGTCGGTTCAATGGTTGAAGTCTCTACTTCCGGAAATTGGGAATAAACCCGTATGGCTTCCGTCAGTTTAAAGGATAAAAATTTTGATTTCTCTGATTTAGCAGCTGCTATGGTAGTGGCTGAGGTGCATGATAATCAATCTGCTATCTCGGTTTTTTCGTTTGATCGTAATCAATTTGTTAGTATTGATGTGTTTGAAGACGATTCCGAATTGGCAACATTCTCAAAATCACCATTGTTAAGTGCTGTCGCCAAACAAAAGTTATTGTCGCTTTCTGTCGGAAAGACATTGCTTGTGCCATCAGCCCTTTTTGATGATGGAAAAACAGTAGATTTATTCCGGTTTAATTTTGAGGATTTTTTGGAGGAAACGGAGAAAGTTTTTTTTAACAAACTAAATCATCTGAATGCTTATTTGCTTTTTTCGGTAAAACGCGATGTTGTAAAATTACTTTCGCCCTTTTTTAAGGAACAAGATTTTTTTCATACTGCTTCCGGTTTTTTGGAAACTTGTGTGTTGTTTCAGAATGAACGATTGAAAAATAAAGATAAACCGGTAATTTTTGTTGATGTGTTGGGCGATTCTATTCTTCTATCACTTTTTGATTCAGGGAAATTGGCTTTTTTCAATCAAATAGCGTTTAAGCAACCACAGGACTTTGTCTTTTTTCTTGTAAAATTAGCTGATGAATTTAAGTTAGATACCAAAAAAGTTGAACTGTTCTTGTCAGGCAGGGTCGATTTTCCCAAAGGTAAAATTTCACAGGAAATAAAGAAGTTTTTCTTACAGGTTTATCCTTTTGAGTTTACCAAGTTTTTTGGCGTTTCTCCCGCATTAAAGCCAATACCTTTATATCGAACCAATTCATTATTTAACTTTCCGTTTTGCGTATCATAAGTGGTAAAAACAGAGGACAAGTTTTCCCTTTGCCTAAAGGTTTTAAAAGCCGTGTTACAACAGACAGAGCAAAGGAAGCACTTTTTAATATCTTACATTCCAATTTTGATTTTGAATCGCTGAAAGTCCTTGATTTATTTTCCGGTTCCGGCAGTATTAGTTTTGAGTTTATCTCCCGAGGTGTGTCGGATATTATCGCCGTGGAAAAGAATTACCATAATGTAATGGCAATTAAGAATGCCGCCGCTAAATTGAAAATGTCGTTGTCTGTTATTAAAGCCGATGTCTTTAAAATATCGGAACGGTTTCCCGAGAAAACATTTGATATTATCTTTGCCGACCCGCCGTTTAAAGCTGATTTCGTAGGTGAATTACCCGATTTATTTCTTTCAAACCAATTGCTGTCGCCTGACGGTTGGTTTATTTTGGAACACGATGATAATATTTCATTTAACGAAAATCCGAAATGCTTTGATGTGCGTCGTTACGGTGGCGTAAATTTCAGTTTTTTCAAAAATTAAAACTTCCCTGTAAAATATTGCCGAGATAAGTCTTTCGGTGATAGGGTGAAATGCCAAATTTAACGATAGCTTCACGATGTGTTTTCGTGGCGTAACCTTTGTTTTTATCCCAACCGTAATTTGGAAATTCCTTGCTGATTTTTACCATAAAATCATCACGGTAAGTTTTGGCAAGGATTGAGGCAGCGGCAATGGACATAAATTTTCCGTCGCCACCGATAATGCACTGATGAGGGATGTCTTTGTAGGGCTTAAACTTATTGCCGTCAACTAAAATGAAATCGGGTATTACGGATAATTTCCCGATAGCTGTCTGCATGGCTTTAATGCTGGCATTTAATATATTTATTTTTTCAATTTCCCTGTGATCAATGGCGGCAACAGCCCATGCCACAGCTTCTTGCTCAATGATAGGTCGTAGTTCGTAGCGTTGTTTTTCGGTTAGTTGTTTGGAATCGTTTAATATTGGGTGGAAAAAATCCGGTTCTAAAATAACGGCAGCAGCATATACAGGTCCTGCCAGTGCACCTCTTCCGGCTTCGTCGCAGCCAACTTCTCGTCTGCCGGACAATAAAAAGGGTTTCAATTTAGTTTTTGGTATTGCCAATAGAAATAAACTTTAACTTTGCAAA
>JALTEO010000419.1 GCA_027073875.1 Bacteroidales bacterium | reverse complement strand
TTGTATCTTTTTACAATTAAATTAATTCTTAGAATATGGGATATTTATTCACATCGGAATCTGTGTCAGAGGGACATCCTGATAAAGTTGCCGACCAAATTTCGGATGCACTGTTAGATCATTTTTTGGCGTACGATGCTGATTCTAAAGTAGCTATTGAAACGCTGGTAACAACCGGTCAGGTGGTTTTAGCCGGCGAAGTTCATTCATCTACTTATGTTGATGTTCAGAAAGTTGCAAGACAAGTTATTGAAAAAATCGGTTATACCAAAGGCGAATATATGTTTGAAAGTAATTCTTGCGGTGTACTTTCGGCTATTCATGAACAATCACAGGATATCCGCCGTGGTGTTGACAGAGAAAATAAATTGAATCAAGGTGCCGGCGACCAAGGCATGATGTTTGGCTATGCTTCAAACGAAACAGAAGAATATATGCCATTGCCTTTACAATTGGCTCATTTATTGGTCCGTGAACTGGCAGAAATTCGTCGCGAAGGCAAGGAAATGTTGTATTTACGGCCTGATTCCAAATCGCAGGTTACCGTTGAATATGATGATAATAACAAGCCGGTAAGAATTGATACGATTGTGGTTTCAACACAGCATGATGAGTTTGCAGGTGATGAAGAGATGCAACAAACCATTCGCCGTGATGTGATTAACATTCTGATGCCTCGCGTAAAAAAACTTTTGCCGAAACTGGCTAATTTATTTAATGATGATATTACTTATCATGTAAATCCAACAGGTAAATTTGTGATTGGTGGACCTCACGGTGATTCGGGGCTGACAGGCAGAAAAATTATTGTTGATACCTACGGAGGTAAAGGTGCTCACGGTGGTGGTGCCTTCTCGGGAAAAGATCCTTCGAAGGTAGATCGTTCTGCGGCTTATGCTTCAAGACATATTGCTAAGAATATGGTCGCCGCAGGTGTGGCAGATGAAATGATGGTACAATTATCGTATGCCATTGGTGTTGCTGAACCGGTTGGTGTCTTTATAACCACCTATGGCACAGCTAAAGTAAATATGACTGATGATGAGATAGGCAATAAGATTAAGTCGTTGTTTGACTTGCGTCCTGCCGCAATCGAAGAAACTCTAAAGTTGCGGAATCCTATTTATCTCGAAACAGCTTCGTATGGACATATGGGACGCGAAAATAAAGTTGTATCAAAACATTTTGATTCTGATTATTCAGGAAAGAAAACAATTGATGTTGAGTTGTTTACTTGGGAGAAATTAGACCGCGTCAATGATATTAAGACTGCTTTCGGATTGTAGAAATGGAAAATTCATGAAATTTTCTATGATTAAGTTTCTAAATCAGCTTGTCCCGAATTTGCTTGCCCTTTCGTCATTCCGAACTTGTTTCGGAATCTCTTTTGAGACCCTGAAACAAGTTCAGGGTGACGAGCACAGGAGAAACAAGTTCAGATGACGGTCTTTTTTTATACCATTAGCATTTTTATTTTAGTCCAAAATTGTTTTCCTTTTTCGCAAAAAAATGGAGTAAAATCTTAACCCGAATTATTCATACAAGAGCTTTGTGAATTGTATGAATATGCGATAGATAAAGGGTTGGGAATGAAGGGAATCCCGATTTAGAAATACCCAAATTTGGGGTTTTACAAAACCACCAAATTTGTTGGTATTACTTAATCGTAAAAAATTCTGTGAATTTTTTGGGTTAAATCGGCGTTCAGTGTTCGTTATTTGTTATTTAGGCAAATAATATCGAATATCGATTAACTGCCGAAGGCATCCTCCCAAAGGGACTCCTTTGGAGCTTTGGGAGAATAATAAATTTCGAAGTTTTATCCTAATAAATAATTGGACTATTTGCTATTTGTATTTGGTATTAGTTTTGCAAAGGACTTGAAGAAAGGGAAAGCGGGGAATCCTCCCGAAAAGGAGAGCGTCATTGCGAGCGAACGCAGTGAGCGTGGCAATCTGTGTTATTGATGAGACTATTACCGACTGTGTCGACTCATAGTGAAGTGACAGGAATTTTTTTTATTTTAAGCTTTCCAAGTAGTGTTTAAACTTATCAATTTGTTCGGTCGTACCGAGAACAAATAATTTATCTTGGTTATCTAAATGATAGTCGGGTGTAGGATTTACAATATATTTTCCTTCAGAATTTTTTATCCCGACAATGTTTATCCCGATATTGTTTCTAATATCCAGTTCTGCGATAGTTTTATCCAAGTTGCATTTGTTAAGAATGTCACAGGATATTTCTGCCAGATTAATATTTTTATCAGATTGTAATATGATGTTTTCCAAGAACTCAATAGTATCAGGTTCAATTACTAGTTTAGCCATTCGTTGACCGCCGATTTTATCGGGCATAATAACTTTATCGGCACCGGCACGAATTAATTTCACATCATTATGTTCATCGGAAGCACGACTAATAATGTTTATATCCTTATTAAATTCCCGTGCGGAAAGTGAAACAAATAAATTATCGGCATCAATGGGCAAGGTGGTAATTATTGCTTTTGCCTTTTCAATGCCGGCTTTTATCAACACATCTTCAATAGTAGCATCGCCATTAATAAAAGGATAGCCGAAATTTTCTTCTAGATTGTGTATCTCTTCTTCCTTTTTTTCAATTACAACAAATTTCTTTTTTGCATTTGATAGTGTAAAAGCAGCTTCTTTTCCATTTCTGCCAAAGCCGCAGATAATGACATGATTTTCTAATTTTTGTATCATTCTTTTGATTTTATTTTCACGAAAATAATGAGCAAAAATACCTTCAACCGCATAAATTGCGATATTGGAAAGTGAATAGGCAAAGATTCCGAAACTGGAAACAATTAGAAAAATAGTAAAAACTTTTCCGCCGTCACTTAGCTTATGAACTTCCTGAAATCCAACTGTTGCCACTGTGATAACAGTCATATATAGGGCGTCCAACAAGCTGTAATTTTCTATGGTGTAAAAACCGGCAACACCAATAAAAACAATAATAAACAACAACAATAAGGAAGTTGTTAAATGTCGTTTATGCAGGTTAGTTGCTTTCATTAATATTGTTTAATAATTTGGTGACCGATTAAGCAATTTAAGCAATTGAGTTTTTTGCAGTAATTTTCATGCAAAGTTAATAATCCTTGCGAAATAAAAGCTGTTTCTACCTTAAAACCTACGGCTTTATATTTTTTTATTATTTTATTGTCCTCTGCCGGTAATTCTTCTAACCAAATGATTGCTTTGTTTTTCATATCTTCGTTGCCTGTATATTGCCCGTAGGCAAATAGGATAGGGATAATGACATTAATAAGTAGTGTGTTAATAAATTGTTCTCCGGGGATTTTTTGTCGTTTAATTGATGATGGTGTTACAAATTGGTAATGAGTATCCCAATATGCTGATGGCTTTACGGAGAAAAATGTTTTCACTTTATATATTTCGTTTGTTTCCAATATCTTGGAAAATAATTGTGATGAATTGTAAATGACAGCGGCAAACTGGGCAATTCTTACTGTTGGGAAATTGGCAGGTCGCATTTTTGAGAACTTCCAGATAAAAGCATCCAAAGGATTTAATCCGAATTTTGATGATAAAAACTGCCATTCTTTTTTTAAAGCATCATAATAGTTATCTGTATTTTCTTTTTGATCGTCTAAAAATCCTGCTGTCCCAAATAACATTGCTTCTATTTGCAAAAGGTTATTTTTATGCTTTGCTAAATAGGATAATGGTAATTCCCTTGTTAGCATTTCAAACGGCTCACTATTGGTTTTGATACCAAAATATTTTCCGAGTAGTCTATAAAGTACTGATGACCAATCGTATTTTGTTTCATTGGCAAGAGATAGAATATCATCGGTCTTTCGTTCTAATCGCTCTATGGTCGTGCGATTAATCTGATGTTTTTGAGTAAATTCAGGAACAAAATTCAGGTAGGAAGCACAAGCAGGGAAAATGGTATTATTTGTCAACTTATTAAAGTTTGAAATTAACTTTTCGTTTACCGGTAAAATCATGGTAGGAAGCGGTTCGCCGTTTTTCAATTTTACGGTAGCATCGTATTCGGCAACCACATGCAAAATTACAGAGTTATAGCTGTCATCCGTTTGATGATGATGTTTGAACCAATCGGAAGATTTTAGATGAATCTCAACATTGCCTGCCCAAATAGTGTTTCCGATTTTGATTTTGGCATTGAAAAAGTCCGGTCCTGCATTTAGGTTGTGAGTTCCTTGATTCAATATGTTAATTTTTTTACCATCAATGGTTTTTAGATTTTCTTTGTTGAAAAGTTGATAGTGCCAAAGGTATTGTAGAAAATCTTCTTTCATCTATTTATTTTTTTAGTTTGTCTTCTGTGATTCATTTATTATATCGAACTTAGGTTAATAAGTAAAATAACCCCTTCGCCTTCGGCACCTCATTTCAATTTTTATTTTTTTTATTTCAATCATTAAGAAAAACTGTGTGCTTTTCCTGTTACATGGTTCGCCGTTCCCGTATGATTGTATCGTATGGCTTATTGAATGTTTTGCATTACTGTCCGGATACCATACACAAACTTTCACAAGTGAGGAGGTAGCTCAAAGCCACGCCATCACTAAAACCATCTTTGTTTTTGCAAACTTATCAAGAATTAGTATAAACCGGTTTAGTATTAACTCTCTTTTACTTTTTGAAGTAACTTTTTTATAACTTCGTTACTTGGATCTTCCATAAACCTGTCGAGCCATTGCAGTTCTTTCGAGAATTCAGTTTCCAAACGCCGGATTTCTTCGGTTTGAAAATCTTCGATTCCGTAAATAAAAAATAATGTAGATATTTCGGGCATAAGCAAAATATTTATTAGTTAATGATTTCATCGTAATTTTAAACGCAAAATCCACTGGTTTATTTTTGTTGAATAGAAATAAGAGATATGTTATAAAGCATATCATTTTGTGTGCGAAACTGATTGTTTAAATCTCTTATTTATAGTTATTTATCGTGGTTGGTTGGTTTGTGCAAAACAATGTTAGTAATTCACAAAGGTTTTTGATATCTCAATATAATAATGATATATTTTTGCTTTTTTAAAGTTTAAAATCAAATTATAAAATGCAAGATAACGAAACACTATCTGCTTTTGCTACAC
>JALTEO010000418.1 GCA_027073875.1 Bacteroidales bacterium | reverse complement strand
TGCCTGTAAATGATATTGCTTTTGAAAATCCCGGTATATTTGACGGACTGAAAGTAGGGCAGGAGTTAAAAATTCCGGTCAAAGAAATTGACGAAGGAAAATACATTAAACATCTGGTAGTTAAAGGTGAAACGGTTTATTCCATTTGCAAACAATATGCTATAACACAAGCAGAATTAGAAAAATTGAATCCGGTCATAAAAAATGGATTGCGAGCAGATACTTATATTAAACTTCCGAAAAAAGAAGCGGCATTATCGTATCATCAATTCCAAACAGGTGGCAAAGAAAACATAACAGACAAAGATACTTCCCGTTTTATTTATCATACCGTGAAAGCCAAAGAAACGCTTTACAGCTTATCCAAGCAATATGGCGTTCCCATTGACCGTATATTACAAAACAATCCCGAAGTTGCCCAAAACGGTTTGAAAGACGGGCAGACATTGAAAATTCCAAAAAAACAAAAACCTGTGATAGCCCCCGGACATATTGTTCGTCCTTCTGCCGATTCGTTGGTTACCCGTTTCGACTCGTTAACATCTATTTTAGACACGGTATTTTCATCTTGTGATACTTCGGCTTACACGCATCCTAATGTCAATGTTTTATTGGTACTGCCGTTTCACAAAAATTATTTCAAGGTGCCGACAAATTACGATTTTGATGATATGTCGAATTACCGGACTTTTCCGTTTGTTGAATTTTATGAAGGTGTATTATTGGCTGTAGATACTTTGCGTAAACGGGGAATGAGTATTAATCTTAAAGTGGCAGATTCAGACGATAGTTTAACGGTAAAAACCTATTTGGACAAAGGATGGAAGCCCGACTTATTTATAGGAAGCTCCAATACCAAAGCGTTTCATTTTGTGTATCGTTGGCGAAATGAGAATTTGAGTTTTATTGACCCGTTTAAAGTCAAACGACCGGTTAATTCCAATCGTTTTTTTAAAGTTCTGCCTTCATTTAAGACACAGATGAATTTATTGTTGTCATTTGTCCTTTCGTTAGACTCCGTTAATTTAATTATTCCTGAATCGGAGCTTGTTACCGACCGTTTAATGGAAGATTCCCTTTTTAAAGAAATTTATAATGCTTCAGAGATAAAATACAAAAGCTATTTGGTTAAAAAAGTGAACTATAGAAAATCAGGGATGAAAGAAATAGAAAATAGCTTGTCGGTAGGCAGAAAAAACATTATTCTATTTTTATCTACTGATGAACCGGAAGTAAATAAATTTCTCAGTAAATTACGGTTATTGACTGAAGATTATGATATTTCTGTTATTGGTCATCCCAAGTGGCGGAATTTTCAATTGGATTATGCTCACCTTCATCGTTTAAACTCTTATTTAGTATTACCTAATTTTATTGATTATGAGTCGGATACAACTATTCAGTTTATGTTGGAATTCAAGAAATACTTTAATAAAGTACCGACAAAATTTGGATTCTGGGGATATGATATAGCGTGGTATTTCTTTAATGCTGTTGGTTATTTCGGTGCAGATTTCTATCATTGTTTGCCTACATACCATCCTTCGCTTTTGGGTTCATCTTTTCTGTTTAAACAAAACGAAAGCGGGAATTTTGAAAACAATGGACTCTTTATCATAAACTACACAAAAGAATTTAAGCAAGTACCTGTTTTACACTAATGTTGAGTAGTAACCTAATCATCTTTTTTCTGCTTAAGATCTCCATTTTTAAGTGCCTTAAAAAACTTTGCCCACGCAATAGGATTTAAGATGCTGATGGGCTGTATTTGCCCGCGGTAATACATCTGACCGTAAATATTTTGCATATGATTGTGATAAGCCATAGAAGCACTCGGAGTCGCATCGGGGTCATTATTCAGATAAGCCATTTGTTTATCAATCATAGCTAAATTGTCTTTGGCTCTGTCTAAATCTGTTTTTGGTGGTCTTGCTTTCATAAATGCTTGCCTGAATTCTTTGTAATTCCGCCACGGGAAAACGATAGCTTCTTTTAAAAATATTGTATCTGTTTCTAAGGCAATAACAAATTCTACTTCAGGATAATTGACTGTAGGCAGAACAAAAATTGTTGATTTATAACCCATACACGAAAAAAGGAGTGTGTCGTTCTCATTTGCAAAAAAAGAAAAATTTCCTTTTTTATCGGAAATGGTTCCTTTATGTTTTGCCGGTAAAATAATGTTGACAAAAGGTATCGGTTCGTTGTTTTTATTAACGACACGACCTTTAACTTTCAGATAATCATTTTGTCCGATTGCTATAAAGGAAAACAGAATAAATAAGGTCAAAAGACCGTATTTCATGTATTATGGTTTAAGTTTCAAAATACAAAAATAAGAAATTCTTACCTTTGCAATAACTTAATTTTTCTTAAAATGGTATTTCAACATCAAATTTCTTTGCCTGCCTTTCCAAGGGGCTACCATCTGATAACCGAAATAGTGGAACAGGAAATTCGTGATAATAAGATTGATGACGGAATTATTCACTTGTTACTAATGCATACTTCTGCAGGAATTACAATTAATGAAAATGCCGACCCGACAGTACGGCAAGATTTTGAAAACTTCTTTAACCGGTTGATTCCCGAAGATTTCCATTATAACCACACGATGGAGGGAGTTGATGATATGCCGGCACATCTAAAATCCTCTATCATAGGTCAATCCTTAACGATTCCTGTAAAAAACGGTCGCTTGGTTCTTGGAACTTGGCAAGGAATCTATTTATGTGAATTTAGAGACAGGGCTTTTCCCCGTTCTATTTTTCTAACGGCAATTTCTTAAGGTGTTTGAGTTTATTGAATTATTTATCGTTAATTATCAGGTGGTTAAATTCTGAATCAAATTATATTTTCAAAAAAGCTTTTTGCATTTAACCATTTTTTCTACTTTTGGACTGGAAAAAAACAGTTTGATAAAAATATTATGCAAAAATTATTATTATTGGGTGATGAAGCAATAGCACAGGGTGCTATTGATGCAGGTATCTCCGGATTTTACGGTTATCCGGGAACACCTTCAACAGAAATCATAGAATATGCCCAAAAACAAACCGAAGTTAAAGATAAGGGAATTCATTGTGAATGGTCAGCTAATGAAAAGACAGCAATGGAAGCTGCTCTCGGTATGTCGTATGCTGGAAAGCGGGCAATTGCAACCATGAAGCATGTCGGACTTAATGTGGCTGCCGATGCTTTTATTAATTCATCAATTACCGGTGTCAACGGTGGATTGATTGTTGTCGTTGCCGATGATCCTTCAATGCACTCATCTCAGAACGAGCAAGATTCCAGATTTTACGGTAAATATGCTATGATTCCTATCCTTGAACCGTCAAATCAGCAGGAAGCATACGATATGATGTTTTATGGCTTTGAAATATCCGAAAAATTCAAATTACCTGTATTAATGAGAATTACAACCCGTTTATCTCATTCCCGTTCAGGTGTGGAAATAAAAAATAAAATTGATGAAAATTCGTTAGCATTGCCGGATAATCCCAAGCAGTTTGTTTTATTACCGGCTTTGGCAAAAATACAATACAATAATTTGGTAAATAATCAAACAAGTATTGAACAGGAAGCTACTCATTCACCTTTCAATGAATTGATTGATGGAAAAGATTATTCGATGGGAATTATTACTACCGGCATAGCGTTCAATTATTTGATGGAAAATTATCCGGACGGATGTCCTTATCCTATTTTGAAAATAGCACATTATCCATTACCACACGATTTGGTAAATCAGTTAAAAGAAAAAACAAATACATTTTTAATTATAGAAGAAGGGTATCCTGTTGTAGAAGAAATGATTCGTGGTTTTCTCGGACATGAAAAATTACAAATCAAAGGGCGGCTTGATGGTACTTTGCCGCGTACAGGAGAGTTAAATCCTAATCATGTTGCCAAAGCATTGGGAATTACGATTAAAGATGCATATTCTGAGTCAGAGACTGTCGTTCAGAGACCACCGTCAATGTGTCCCGGGTGCGGTCATATTTATTTCTACAAAGCACTGAACGAAGCTATGGAGCAATATGGAAAAGGTAAGGTGTTTGCTGATATCGGATGTTATACTTTAGGGGCTTTGTCACCATTTAATGCCATAAACTCTTGCGTTGATATGGGTGCTTCCATAACAATGTCGAAAGGTGCTTCCGATGCAGGATTGCGGCCATCGGTTGCTGTTATCGGTGATTCTACCTTTACACACTCGGGAATGACCGGATTATTAGATGCTGTCAGGGAAAATACACCGATGACTGTTTTTATTCTTGATAATTCTGCCGTGGGGATGACAGGCGGACAGAAATCTGCTGCGACTGCCCGTATTGATGAGATTTGTCAAGGATTAGGAGTAGATAAAGAACATTATCATGTAGTGAATCCTGTCCCAAAAGAACACGAGACGATGGTTGATATCTTCAAAAAAGAATTGACTTATGATGGATTGTCAGTTATAGTCCCCAGACGCGAATGTGTTCAAACATATACGCGACGGATGAGACAGATGAAAAATTTAAAAAGTGAAAAAGTTTAATCTTTAAAGATATAAAATGAAAACAGATATAATTTTAGCAGGAGTTGGTGGACAAGGTATTTTATCTATTGCTGCCATCGTTAGCATAAGTGCTTTAAATAAAGGGCTGTATATCAAACAATCAGAGGTTCACGGAATGAGCCAGCGGGGTGGTGATGTGCAATCCAATTTGCGATTGTCGGATAAACCGATTTATTCCGATTTAATTGCGGAAGGAACAGCTGATTTGGTGCTTTCTTTGGAACCGATTGAGGCATTACGGTACAAACAGTTTTTGAAAAAAGACGGTTGGTTAATTACCAATGCTAAGCCCTATAAAAATATTCCTAATTATCCGGACGAACAATCATGGCGTTCCGAGATTGAAGCATTCCCGAATCATGTCTTAATTGATGCTGAAAAGATTGCTAAAGAAGTCGGAAATGTGCTGTCAGCCAATGTTGTACTTGCCGGAGCTGCAAGTTCTTATTTAGGATTAACTTATGAAGATTTAGAAAATGGTATTCGCGAAATATTCGGAAAGAAAGGAGATGCAGTTGTTAATCTGAATTTGGAAGCACTTCGTAAAGGAAAAGAATTTGCCGAAAAGGAATTAGTTAAATAAGGAATTATTCACTCACAATAAATA
>JALTEO010000417.1 GCA_027073875.1 Bacteroidales bacterium | reverse complement strand
ATATTTAGCATTAATATATGATATGCTTGTTGCATATTAAATGGCAAATCATCCCTGCTCCCGCACGAATCCTTTCGTGTGGTTTATTACATTGAGACCTTTGCAAAACTTCTGATTTTGTCATTCCGGTTTTATTTCTTCCAAGTTCCGAAAGAATCCCCTTGGGAGGATTCCTTTGGGAGAGTCCTTCGGACAGAATCTATAATCTACACATCATCGGTAGATTCCGAACTCCCGAAAACATTTCGAGGACAGGCAAGTTCGGAATGACGGCAAACATAGAACGACAGCTTCTTTTAGGTTTTGCAAATGTCTTAATATTTACAACGAAACAGTCGCGTCAGCTATTTCTTTTCTACCGACAGCAATTCAATGTCAAAAATCAATGCACTGTTTGGTTTAATAGGAGAATTAGGATAACCTCTTTCGCCATAAGCCAAGTCAGATGGGACAAAAATCCGCCATTTGGCACCGGGCTTCATCATTAACAGTGCTTCTGTCCATCCTTTGATGACACCATTCAACGGGAAAGTAGCAGGTTTTCCGTTTTTATAAGAGCTGTCAAAAACGCTTCCATTAATTAATTTTCCTTCGTAGTTAACTGTAACCACATCGTTGCTGTCTGGAGATTCACCTTTTCCTTCTTTTAGAACCTGATATTGTAAGCCGTCAGGCAAAGAAGTAACACCCTCTTTTTGAGCATTCTGTACTAAAAATTCCTCGCCGGCTTTTTTATTGGCAATAGCTTCTGCTGCTGCTTTCTGCTTTCCGTATGACTGTAAAATCTTTTGGGCATCTTCGGGTGATATTTTAACATCAACTGAATCAGCACGAGCCATAAAACCTGTTACAAACATATCATAATCCAATGAATCATAATACGAACCTTTTTTGAAATCGTTGGCAACCAGTACTCCCAAACCATAGCTTACAGAGTCAATGGTTGTTTTCAGATTGGCTTCTTTGGTCTTGTTTCCTGTTTGATTACATCCGGTAATCAATAAAATCAGCATTACGCCGACTAATAAAGATACATTTTTCATTTTGTTTATTTTAATTAATATTTGGTTAACATTTTACGATACCGCCAGTGATTGAATGCCTCGTGTAGCCACTGTGCGGTCAATTTTTTTGATTAATCCCTGCAAAACATTGCCGGGACCGATTTCCACAAACTCTTCTGCACCATCAGCAATCATCTGTTGAACGGAATGTGTCCAACGAACCGGTGCGGTTAACTGTCTTATCAGATTTTCTTGAATGTCAGCAGGATTTGACACCGCTTTGGCAACTGCATTTTGATAAACGGGGCAAATAGGTTCGGCAAATTTTGTATTACGGATAGCTTCTTCCAGTTCTACCCGTGCCGGTTCCATCAGCGGTGAATGAAATGCTCCGCCAACATTCAACTTAATAGCACGGCGAGCACCCATATCTTTTAATAGTTCAATGGCTCTGTCAATTCCTTTTTCCGAACCGGAAATAACAATTTGTCCGGGACTGTTAAAATTGGCAGGAACAACCACTGCACCATCACTGGTAATATTTTGGCAAATGTCTATAATCGTATGTTCGTCTAATCCTAAGATAGCCGCCATAGTTGACGGTTCCAATTCACATGCTTTCTGCATGGCAAGGGCTCGTTTACTTACTAATGTCAGCCCGTCTTCAAATTGTAATGCTTTATTAACCACCAAAGCGGAAAATTCGCCCAAAGAATGTCCTGCTACCATATCCGGTTTCAGATCTTTTGTCATCAATTCGTTCAAAATAACAGAGTGTAGAAAAATAGCGGGCTGAGTTACCTTTGTTTGTTTCAAGTCGTCTGCCGTACCTTCAAACATAATGTCCGTGATACGGAAACCGAGAATATCGTTTGCTTTTTCAAACAAATCTTTTGCTATGGGTGATTGCTCATATAAGTCTTTGCCCATACCTTCAAACTGGGCACCCTGTCCGGGAAAAACAAAAGCTTTCATACAAAATTTGGTTTAATGAAAATTGTGTCCTATTAAATTTAAAAATTCCTGTCTGGTATTTTGGTTTTGAAAAGCTCCGGTAAAATCGGAGGTAGTCGTTACAGAATTTTGTTTTTGTACCCCACGCATCTGCATACACAAATGCCGGGCTTCAATAACTACTGCTACGCCAAGCGGATTAAGCGTTTCTTGAATACAGTCTTTTATTTGCCGCGTTAATTTCTCCTGTATCTGTAAACGGCGGGCATAAACTTCTACCACACGGGCTATCTTACTCAATCCGGTAATTTTGCCATTGGGAATATATGCCACATGGGCTTTTCCAATGAAAGGAAGCATATGATGTTCGCACATTGAAAAAATTTCAATATCCTTAACAACAATCATCTCCTTGTAATCATCAGTAAACAAAGCCGATTCTAAAATAGCTTTCGGGTCCATATCATAACCCTGTGTCAGGAAAAGCATGGCTTTGGCAACTCTCTCAGGCGTATCTAATAAACCTTCTCTTTCAGCGTCTTCACCAATTAGTTTAATTATTTCTTTATAGTGCTTCGTTAACTGTTCAATCCGGTTTTTATCAAACCGTTCTATCTTGGCAAAGCCGGAATCTGTTTTTTCTGTTGATAAAAAATCCATACCATTAAATTCTTTACAAATTAAATACATTAATAGCATTCAGATTATGTTTTTTTGCAATTTTTAAAAAAGATTTAGTTTACAATTCCCCTTTTTAGTGCTACGAGTAATTTAATTTTAATAAATTTGAATTTTATTTGTTTGATGAAAAAATTAATTGTCGCTGCCACCGAGAAAGAAGTTCGTCCGTTATTGGATAAAGCCGGAAAACCGGACAATAACCTGTTTCCGTTATCAGACACGGTTGATATTTTAATAACCGGAGCCGGAGCAGTTCAAACGATATATCATTTATTGGCAAATCCGAAAATTGACAGCTACGACCAATTAATCAATGCCGGAATTGCCGGAAGTTTTTCGCCATTGCTTGCTATTGGAACCGTTGTGGAAGTAGCCACCGATATATTTGGTGATTTTGGCGTGGATAATAATGGTCAATTTATTCCTGCCGACGATATAGGACTTTTTAAAAAAAATAATTTCCCGTTTAACAACGGATGGTTGAAAAATCCGACACCGTTTGATGTATCGTTACCACAAACAAAAGGCATTACGGTACAAACGACAAGTGGCAGTACCACACTAATTGATAACCGTCAAAAACAATTTAATTCCGACATTGAGACAATGGAGTCGGCAGCTTTTTTTTATGTGGGATTGAAAAAAAATATTTCCTTTGCCGGTATTCGTTGTATTTCAAATAAAGTAGAGCCACGGAACAAAAAAAATTGGGATATTGATTTGGCAATCTCAAACTTGAATAAATATTTAGAAAGGAAGATATGAAGAAACGGGATTTGGAACACTTCATCAAGAAATTTGAACACGAAAAGGAGCTGATTCGTATCGCTAAACCGGTATCACCGGAATTGGAAATCACTGAAATTGCTGACAGGATTGTTAAGTCCGGCAATCAAAATAAAGCCCTGTTGTTTGAAAATAACGGTACGGGATTCCCATTGCTCATTAATCTTTTCGGGACAGAAAAACGAACAGCTGCCATTTTTGGCGTTTCTTGTTTAAACGATATTGGGAAAGAAATATCGCAAATCTTTGATACACTATCAGTTCCGCGACATTCATTTTTCGATAAGTTAAAACTGTTGCCGCAACTCAAAGCATTTGCTTCGTGGATGCCAAAGTCCGTTTCGGGCAGAGGTGTTTGCCAACAAAATATAATGAGAGAACCCGATTTGTCTGTTTTTCCCATACTGAAATGCTGGCCTGCCGATGGTGGGAAATTCATTACGCTCCCATTGGTGCACACTAAAGACCCTGAGACAGGCAATCGAAACCTCGGTATGTATCGTATGCAGGTTTTTGACGAAAAAACAACAGGTATGCACTGGCACATTCATAAAGGCGGTGCGGCACATTTTGACAAATATAAAAAATTGAAAAAGCAAATGCCCGTTGCCGTAGCATTAGGAGGCGACCCTGTTTATACTTATGTGGCAACGGCTCCCTTGCCCGACGATGTTGATGAATATATCTTAGCGGGATTTTTACGAAAGAAACAGGTAGAACTTGTAAAATGTATTACACAGGATATTGAAGTACCGGCAGACTGCGACATTGTTATTGAGGGCTATGTTGATACGGAAGAAGACTTTGTTACGGAAGGACCATTCGGCGACCATACCGGCTTTTATTCGTTGCCTGACCTGTATCCAAAATTTCATATAACAGCAATTACTTACAAAGACAATGCAATTTATCCCACTACCATTGTAGGTATTCCGCCACAAGAAGATGCTTGGCTCGGGAAAGCGACAGAACGAATTTTTCTGCCATTAATAAAACAAACATTATTGCCCGAAATTGTTGATATGAACCTGCCGTTTGCAGGAGTAGCCCATAACTTAGCTGTGGTTTCAATCGAGAAAAAATTCCCCGGACACGCATGGAAAGTTGCTCATGCCTTGTGGGGAGCAGGACAAATGATGTTTAACAAAGTTTTAATTGTCGTTGATTCTTCCGTAGATGTTAACGATTACAGGCAAGTGGCAAAAGAAGTACTTATTAACTGCGATTTCGGCAAAGATTTATATTTCTCGCAAGGTAATCTGGATGTACTCGACCACGCAGCAAGGGAAAAAGTTTTTGGTGGGAAACTATTAATTGATGCAACCGGAAAAACACACCAACAACCAAAAACTGTTGGCAATTTTGATTTGAAAAATGATTCAACATACTCTCTCACTACATTTTTAGATAAAACCGTTCTGTTCGTAAAAACAAATAATCCGGAAAAAACGCTGGAAGAAATTTGGAATGATTTTAATTCTCAGTTGTCAAAAACAGAAGGCATAAGATTCGTCATTTTTTCTGATATTCCCGTGAGAGCTGATGAAGAGGATTTTTTAACTTGGCTGGCACTTTCCAATATTGATATTTCAGCAGATGTTTTACTCATAAAGGAACAAAAAATATTAGTTATAGATGCCCGTAATAAACCCAAAATTAAAAATCCGTATGGCAAATGGCCACGGATGCTGGCAAATCACCCTGAAATTATAAAAAAAGTTGATTCAGAATGGAATAACTATGGTTTTCAGCATCCTGTTACTTCACCTTCGGCAAAGATTCTTGAAAAATATCCGTTTACAGACAGTTATTTTTTAC
>JALTEO010000416.1 GCA_027073875.1 Bacteroidales bacterium | reverse complement strand
GACGGGCAACATATTCGTCAAATACTTCTTTAAAATACTCTGGCGGCGTTTCTAAAGCGGCTTCGGAAGCAAATTGTCCGAATGACGGTGGACTCAGGCGGGCTTGTCCGAATTTTAGTGCCGTATCTAATACGGCTTGGTTACGGGTAATAAATGCACCGATACGAAACCCGCAAGCACTGTATCGTTTTGAAACAGAATCCAACAAAATAGCATTTTCTTCCAATCCTTCGAGTTGCATCACTGAAAAATGCTTGTGACCATCATAACAAAATTCGCGATATACCTCATCGGCAAACAAATACAGGTCGTGCTTTTTGACAATAGTTGCCAACTGTCGTAATTCAGCTTCGGAATAAAGGTAACCTGTCGGATTGTTTGGATTACAAACCATTATTCCTTTTGTCTTTGGTGTAATCAGTTTTTCAAATTCTTCAATTGGTGGTAGGGCAAAACCATTTTCAATCTTTGAAATTACCGGCACAATGGTAACGCCTGCCTCACGGGCAAAAGCATTATAATTGGTATAAAACGGTTCGGGAATAATTACTTCGTCGCCGGGATTCATTGTAGAGAAAAAGGCAAACAAAATAGCTTCCGACCCGCCGGTAGTTATTAATATCTGTGAATAGTCAATGTCTATATTTACGCTTTGGTAGTATTCCGCCAATTTGCGACGATAACTTTCAATACCGGCTGAGTGACTGTATTCAATAACAGGCATTTTCAGGTTTCGTAATGCATCTAACGCTACTTCGGGTGTTTTAATGTCGGGTTGTCCGATATTCAAATGATATACGGTAATTCCTTTTTTCTTTGCGGCTTCGGCAAAAGGTACCAGTTTTCTAATGGGTGATGCCGGCATTAATTGTCCTCGTTCTGATATGGTTGGCATAATATTGTAATTTTAATGATAAATTGATATTGCTGACAAAAGTAATAAATTTCAATGACGGAGAAATATCTTTGTGAATTAACAATGTATAATTAACAATTAATAATTTATGCTGAAGGTATCTCTTTTAGTGACAATTTACAATGTTAAGATTTTGGATTTAACGGGCAAACAAAAAAGTACATCATTCCTGCGGAAGCAGGGATATTTAACTTATAGATAGATACTTACCGGATACCTGCCTTTGCGGGTATGAATAAGGGTGGATTAAGAAGTGAACGGGATAAAAAATCATAAATCAGTGTTTGGGTGTTCAGCATTCATTATTCAAGATAATTTCTATCATTTGCTTTTCCTAATAAAGCAGAGGGGTTAAATTTTGTTAACGAAAAATTGTTTATCCCACCATTCACAATTTATTTATACTTTTGCATTTTTTAATAAAATGAAAATCAGGCAAGGTTTTATACAATTATTTATTATTGCTTTCGTCGGGAGTATGTTGCTCGGTTCTTGTTCCGTATTCCGCAAACAGGAAAACTCTGCCAAGATAAGCAATAAAGAAAAGACTTACCTGAACTATAAATTTTCATTCTACGAAGGCGAACGGCAGATGATGCTTGGGAATCTTTCGCTTGCTTCACAATATTTTTTCCGATGCAACAAGTTGATGCCCGATAGAGCAACACCCTATTTCCAGTTGGCACAATTGTATTACATGACCAAAGATTACCACAATGCTGTGAAATATACCGAATTGGCACACAACAGAGCACCGGAAAATCTGTGGATAAGTGAATTTTTGGTTAATCTTTATGAGGGATTTAATAAGTACGATAAAGCGGCTGAACTGTTAAAAGAAATTGTGCGGCAAAAACCCGGTGATTATAATTATCTGATGGAATCGGCAAGGGTAGCATCTATTTTAGGGAAAAATGCCGAAGCATTAAAAATTTATAATGAGTTGGAAGAAAAATTCGGTGTTTCGGAAACAACAAGTCTGGCTAAAGAGAAATTGTTTTTGAAAAAAAAGGACTATTTTAATGCTGAAAATGAAATAAACAAACTGATAAATACTTTTCCTGACGAAAAGAAGTACATCGGGCTAAAAGGTGATTTACTTGTCTTACAACGAAAATACGATGATGCAGAAAATTTTTATCAAAAAGCTATAAAAGAAAATCCTGATGTATCACCGTTTCACATAGCTTTAGCAGAAGTTTATCAACTTAGAAAGCAACCCGAAAAGGCGATTGCGGAATTAAAGATTGCTTTTGCCAATACCGATGTAGATATTCAAAAGAAAGTACAAATAATATATTCTTATATGCAATATTATCAGGATAATCAAAAAATATTTTCAGAAATTGAATCATTGATAACAACACTTATAGCAGTGAATCCGGATGCCGTAGAATCACATACAATTTATGCTGATTATTTGGTACAGGCAAAACGCTACAAAGATGCCCGCGAACAACTAATAATAGTAAAAGACCAAGCCAAAGACAATTATCTGTTGTGGGAGCAACTTGTATTTTTAGATGCCAACTTAGAAGATAACAAAGCCATGTATAATCATGCGATAGAAGCTACGGAATTATTTCCCAATCAGCCGAGGTTTTTCCTGTATGCCGGAAGTGCCGCTTTTATGATACACAAATATGCCGATGCTATCAAGCCCTTGCGTAACGGACTGGATTTATTGGTTTCTGACAGTGCCGGTGTGCAGAATCAGTTCTATACTTATTTGGGAGAATCCTATTATCATCTGAAAAAACAAGATAGTGCTTTTTATTATTTCGATTTGGCTGTAACCGGCGATAGTACTAATTATTCTACAATGAATAATTATAGTTATTATCTGGCATTGGCAGATACCAATCTGGACAAAGCACTGTCAATGATAAAACGGGTAATTAAACAATATCCTGAGAATCAGACTTATTTAGACACATATGCATGGGTATTATATAAACAAAAAAAATACAAAGAAGCGTTGAAAGTAATTGATTTAGCCGTAAAAGACGGTGGAAGTTCCAGTGCTGCCATTATGGAGCATCAAGGGGATATTTTATATAAGAACGGGGAAAAAGAAGCGGCAATTTCTTCATGGGAAAAAGCAATGAAATTAGGAAAAGGATCTGGATTTTTATCGCAAAAAATTAAGGAGGGCAAGCTCATTGAATAATAAAAATTTTATATTTCTCCTTATTGTCTTTTTGTTTCTCGGAACATTATCTTGTACTGTCCACAAAGAAACAACCAGAATTTCCCGTGAAAAAAAACTAAAGCCCATTTCGGACAAAAAATTGTTGAAGAAAACAACCAAAAACTATTTATCATACAAGTTTCTCACTTTAAAATTTTCAGGCAAAGTACGGTGGGGAAATACAGCTAAATCTATCCGTGGTATTATTAAAACAAAACGGGACAGTGTTATCTGGATTTCTCTTTATCATTCTACGGGAATCCCCGTAGCTAAAATTATGATGACTAAAGATTCGGTTATTTTTCTGAACCGGTTAAACGACACTTATTATGCCGGGAATTATGATTTTATGGAAGAAAAAATGAATTTCTCCTTAACATTTAATAATGTGCAAAGTGTCTTATTTAACGAACTGTTTTTGTATAATGATACTGTTACAAAATTTAAGGAACTCAAAGATTTTAAACGATATGCCGATACGGCTTGTTATGTCCTGCAATCAGTCAAAAAGAAAGCTTTCAGAAAATATTCCAAGAAACAACGAAAAAATAAACGACTCCGCAGAAAATGGCGTGAAGGATTTATCGTTCAGGATTTTAAGATTACTCCTGAGACTTACAAAATTAAAAATTTATCGGTCAGAGATATTACAAATAAGATGTCCTTTATTACAGATTATGATAATTTTGAGACTTTTTTAGATAAGCCGTTTCCTCATAACATGAAAATTAGTATTTTTACACCGAAAGATACGGTGGTTACAGACCTAAAAGTTAAAAAAATAATTGAAAACGAATCGTTGGAATTTTCATTTAAAATACCATCAAAAGCAACAAAGATTGAGTAGGGCTATGAATAATATTTCTAACTATACGGCGGGGAAAAAGATTTTTATTTTGATGGCTCTATTGCTATTTACTGCCGGTTTTTCTGTTGCACAGTCGAGAAAATCATTAGAGAGAAAAATTAAAAAACAGGAAAGGGCACTCCGTTTAACAACAAAGCTTTTGAAAGAAACCAAGAAGAAGAAAAAAGAAAGCTACAATAAATTTTTGTTAATCCAAAAACAAATCTCTACCCGCGAAGAATTATTAGCAAATCTTCAACAAAATATTAGGTTGCTAGATGGGAAAATCTCCGAAAACGAAGAGATTGTAAACTCATTAAAACAAGATTTAGAATCACTTAAAGAACAGTATGCCAAGTTAATTTATTTTGCATGGAAGAATCGTTCATCTTACCAACAACTGATGTTTATCCTTTCTGCCAAAAATTTTAATCAGGCATTTATGCGGATGAAATATTTGCAGCAATTAACAGCATATCGTGAGAAACAAGCGGCTGCTATTAAAGATATATTATCGTTGTTGGAGTCTAAAGTAAAGGAATTAAATGAGAAGAAAGCAGAAAAAGAAGCTATTCTCAAACAAATTGAGGAAGAAAAAATAGTACTTGCCAACGAAAAGAAAGAACAATCCAAAACAGTCGAACAACTTAAACAGAAAGAAAGTGAATTGGTTGCAAAACTAAAGAAACAACGAAGATCTGCCGAAGCGTTGAAAAAGCAAGTAGCAAGAATTATTGCCGAAGAAGCCCGCAAAGCTCGCGAGGCAGCAAGAAAAAAGCATCCTAATAAGCCGGCAACAACAAAGGGTTTTGTGCTGACGCCGGAAGAAAAAATTATTGCTGCTGATTTTGCTACCAATAAAGGACATCTGCCATGGCCTACAACTAAAGGCATTATCACCGGTACTTTTGGTACACACGAGCATCCGCTGATTAAAGGCGTGAAAGTAAATAACGATGGTATTTATATTTCTGCTCCACAAGGATCTAAAGCCCGTGCTATATTTAAAGGTGAGGTTCGCAAAGTCTTTGAAATACCGGGAAAACATAAATTGGTACTTATTCGTCACGGAAATTATTTCTCGGTATATGCCAATCTTTCTGAAGTCTTTGTTAAAGAAGGACAAAAAGTTTCTACCAAGCAAGAAATTGGCACTGTCTATACCGACCCCGATGACCACAAAACAGTTTTGGAGCTTCAAATATGGAAAGGTTCCGTAAAAGTTAATCCGCAGTATTGGTTGGCAGGACATTAATTCGCTTTGGAACCTTTGCAAAACTTCTGACTTTGTCATTCTGAAAAATGTCATTTTGAGTAAAGCGAAAGAGCTTGTGAAGAGTCTGTAAGCAATTACCATTCAAAATATTGAGATTCTTTGCACTGTTCAGGATGACAGCTTCTTTTGGGTTTTGCAAAGGTCTCAGCCAATTATAAAATATAAAGGCAGGAATTTACCTGCCTTTATGTTTTTTTAAAATTGCTCTTAAGTTAGAACTTAAAATCTATACCCACCGTCCAATAAGCAATGCCATAACCAAGCTCCATAAATCCGGCAATGTTATCTGTAAAATAATAGCTGCCTCCGACAAAGAGTGAGAAATCAAGATAACTGCTATAGGTTCCGTTATTGTGGATATAAAAAGGATTATTACTGGTTTCTTTATACGAAAGATTATTATATGAAAGCATAAGTCCACCATATAAATCTAACTTATCATCTAAATCAAAATTGTAATGATAAGTACCACGAAGTCCAAAAATTAAATAAGTCCATTTTTCATCATAGTAATAATTAGAGAATGCATAATTGTAATGGTAAGACATTCCTTTGTAGCCAAAATATCCACCAATACCAATTATCCCGGGACCAACTTGTTTAAAGCCATGATCAAAAGATACTCCTAAAGCCGGCGTGGAAGAATAGCCATTTCCCCATGCGGCATAATGACCTCCAAGACCAACTCCTAATCCAAGCACATTAGTGCCAACATCAAATGGCTGTGCTTTTACTAATCCGAAAGAAATAATAAGTGTTGCTAAAATGATTAATTTTTTCATGATTTAATGTTTAAAGTTTCTGCAAAGAAAAATAAAATTCCTATTTCTGCAACAATAAAAATGGATACTTTTGAAAAAACTTTTGAACATGAAAATTTTATTACTCGGAAGTGGCGGCAGAGAACATACTTTGGCTTGGAAGATAGCTAAAAGTCCGTTGGTAAAAATGCTTTACATTGCTCCCGGAAATGCCGGAACCGCTAATATTGGAGAAAATATCGATTTGCCGGTTAATGATTTTTCTGTCATCAAACAATTTGTGTTGGAAAAAGAAATCAATATGGTGGTAGTTGGTCCTGAGGCACCATTGGTTGATGGTATTACAGATTTTTTTGAGCAAGATATACAGCTTTCACATATTTCGGTAATTGGTCCCGGCAAAGCAGGTGCACAACTTGAAGGCAGCAAGGCATGGTCAAAAAAGTTTATGCAGAAAAATAATATTCCTACTGCACGGTTTTTGGAAGTATCACCGGAAAATATGTCTGAGGGTTTTAAATTTTTAGAGACACTAAAACCACCGTTTGTACTGAAAGCCGATGGGTTAGCTGCAGGAAAGGGCGTTTTGATTTTATCGTCGCTGAAGGAGGCAAAAGACGAACTGAAAAATATGCTGAACGGAAAATTCGGTGCTGCCAGCCAAAAAGTAGTAATTGAAGAATATCTGCAAGGCATTGAACTTTCGGTCTTTTTTGTAACCGATGGTACGCATTACCGGTTATTGCCGGAAGCTAAGGACTATAAACGCATAGGTGAAGGCGATACCGGATTGAATACCGGTGGTATGGGAGCTGTCTCTCCTGTTCCGTTTGCCGATGCCGGGTTTATGGCAAAAGTGGAAAAACAGATCATCCAGCCGACAATTGCAGGACTGAAAGCCGAAAATATTAATTACCGCGGGTTTGTTTTCCTTGGACTGATGAACGATGGTGGTAGTCCTTTCGTGATAGAATACAATGTAAGATTGGGCGACCCGGAAACGGAAGTCGTTTTACCGCGACTTGAAACCGATTTGGTTGAGATTTTTAAGGCAATGGCAGAAAACAAATTAGACACTATAACCATGTCGTTTTTACCACAAACAGCTGCTACCGTAATGTTGGTTTCAAAGGGCTATCCCGAAAAATACGAAAAAGGGAAAACCATTACGGGATTGGAATCGGTGAATGATTCGTTTGTATTTCATGCAGGGACAAAACAGGAAAACGATACAGTACTGACCAATGGCGGACGCGTCATTGCCGTAACTTCTTTGGGGCATTCTATGGACGATGCTTTGGCAAAAAGCTATGCTGCCATTGACGAAATTAACTTTGAAGGGAAAACATTCCGAAGAGATATCGGACAAGATTTAAAGGAATATGTTACCGGTTGACGAACGGATTTATAAGTTTATCAAAAAGCATCATGTGTTGACATTGGCAACAACACAAGCCGGTGAACCTTATTCTGCACATTGCTTTTATGCCTTTGATGCTGAGAATAACCGAGTTATCTGTTCTTCGGATTTTGATACCCGTCATGGGAAAGAGGCATTGGAAAACAATTTAGTTGCCGGAGGTATTGTGCTCGAAACTAATACGGTAGGAAAAATTCAGGGGTTGCAATTTCAAGGTATTATGACTCCACTAACAAATGATGATTTAAAAAACGGAAAGAAAATCTACCTGAAAAAATTTCCTTATGCACGACTGATGGAAACAACACTTTGGGAAATCAGATTTACTTTTCTTAAACTAACGGACAACAACCTTGGTTTTGGAAAAAAGCTAATCTGGAAGAAATAAGTGCCTGAAATACTTAGAGTGCATAAAGTGAGCTAAAGTGCCTAGAATGTCTAGAGTACTTAGGTTATCTGTATTCGACACAAAAAATATTCATAGTTGTTTTGATATTCTTCGTATTTTTACCACATAAATGGCAAAGGATATTCTTCATATAAAAAGCTCTTTTGTAAAAAGGATTTTAAAGAAATTCCTAATTTTTCTTTTGGGATTTTTAGGATTTGTCGTTGTCTTAGGTGTAATATTAGTTACCAGCGATACGGTACAAACCTATGTTGCCAAACGCGTAGCCGGATATTTTTCGTCGGAATGGCATACCGATGTTTCTATCGGGCGAATACATCTCGGTTTTTTTGACAATATTGGTATCGAACAAATTTATATTTCTGACCAAAATCGGGATACCTTGGCATTTGTTGATCATATAGGGGTAGTCATCAACAATTTTTCATTAAAAAAACGACTGTTTGATATTAATCAGGTAATCATTAAAAAGGCAATATTTAATTACAAACAAGACAGTGCCGGCACGAATTTTCGCTTTCTGACAAATTATTTTTCATCTGCCGATACGGTAACAGATTCAACGGGATTTTCGTTTGTTGTTCACAAAGTTGTTATTAAAGACAGCCGGATGCATTACAAACAGTTTCCTTCCCAAAAACATGATAACCATCCTATTAATTACAGGGATTTGTTTTTCACAGGTGTTTATGGCACTTTTGATAGTTTACAAGTAGATACCGATTGCATAAAAGTTAAGATCCGTAAATTATGTTTTCACGAACAGAGTGGATGGCAAGTTCAACGATTTGGCGGTGATGTTTACCTTCTCAGTAATCAGCTTAGAATAAATGATTTATTAGTGGTTACACAAAAGTCAAATATTTCGGCAGATAGTGTAATATTGAAATATCAGTCTAAAGACGATTTTTTTGATTTTACGAATAAAGTCAGAATTAGCGGACATTTTCGCAGGTCGGTTTTAAATATGTCCGATTTAGCTTATTTTACCAACAGCTTAAAGTCATTCCGGCAACATTTTTCTTTCACCGGTTCCGTAAAAGGTAAAATATCCGACTTGAAAGCTGAAAATATGCAGGTTACTTGGGGGCGTTCTTCGAGGTTAAATATCTCCGGACAGATTAGCGGATTACCGGATTTGAACAATACTTTTCTGTATGTGAACCTTAAGAAAATGACAACTACTAAGCAAGATATTGAGAATTTATTGGTGTTTGCCAATGAAAATGATTCTGTGCGAAAAATAAATGTTCCCAAAATTATTTCTCAGCTGGGAAAAATTTCTTACAAAGGAAATATTACGGGATTCTATAATGATTTGGTCGCTTATGGTCACTTCAAAACGGATTTGGGCAATTTCAGAACGGATATTTCATTGAAACAAGATACCAGCACGGACAAAATGGCTTACAAAGGGTTTTTACAAACTAAAGGATTTGATGCAGGGGCGTTTTTGGGGCAAGATTCTTTACTCGGTAAAGTTACATTCAAAGGAATGATTGACGGTTATAATTTAGGAAACAAGAATTTTGTAAAAATGAACGCCGAAGTAGAATCATTTTATTTTAATAAATATTTGTATCACAATTTTAATGTTGATGGTGTTTGGCAAAATGAAGGATTTTCGGGAAATGTTGTTGCCCGGGATACTAATCTCGAGATGTCTTTTTCGGGAAATGTTGATTTCTCCGATAAAAATCCGGTATTTGATTTTACGGCAGATGTAAACAGAGCCCGTTTAAACGCACTTCATCTTACTAAGGATTCTTCAATTAATAATGTTGAATTTGTGTTAAAAGCAAATATGACGGGCAAAGATGTAGATAGTCTTCTTGGAAATATGTCGTTGACAAATGGAATAATTTCTACACCCAACACAATTTATCCCGTTGATAATCTACAATTAACTATTACCAAAAACAAACAAGGTAAACAGTTGCTGCTAAAATCAATTATTGCAGACCTGTCGGCAGAATGGAATCTACCATATAAAAATGTTATGTCTTTCGTTTTTAGTGAGTTATCTCATTATTATTCATTTCTGCCGGTTGACAGTACGCTTACCTTTGATACAACTAATTTTGTTCGTGGAAATTTGGAATTGAAGCAATCCGAACTTTTGAATTATTTATTGGGAAACGATGTCCGGCTTGCCAATTCTTCTAAACTCAATTTTGATTTCGGGAATAGCATACAGAGGAATTTATCCTTTCAATTTAAAGCACCCTCATTGGTTGTAGCAGGACAAGAATTTACCAAAGTCAATGTGTCGGGAGCTACCGGCGAAAATAATTTACATTTAACAGTAGATGCCTCAAAAGTAAAAGTGCAAAAGAATATTAAAATAAAAAAAATGCACTTTGATTCGTGGTTGTTAAACGATAATGCCGATGTAAGTTTGACTTGGAATATCAGTGATACAATTTCGTATGGTGCTGATTTACAGGCAGAAATCTCTTTCCGGAAACAATTGCCGTATCAACCTAAAATTGCAATAGACTTTATTCCATCATATTTTGTTATTCAGGATACAATGTGGTACTTGAACGATGCCCACTTGACGATTGATACTGCCAGTTTAACAGTTAATCATTTTATTCTAAATCGGGAATCGGAATATCTGTATGCTGATGGCGGATTCTCTTTTTCCCGTATCGATACACTTATTTTATCGCTAAATGATTTTGGTCTTTCGCATTTTAATAATTTTCTGAAACCTTATTACCTGAATCTTTACGGTGAAATTAACGGCGAAGCTAAAATCATTTCCCTGCCAAAGTCCATAAACTTAATTAGCGATATGAAAATTCCTGACCTAAAAGTTAACAATGAGGATTTCGGGAAAACAACAATAAAAACGGCATGGAACCAAGACAATAAGAAATTAAATGTAAACTTATTTACACAACGGGGTAAATTGAAGCCCATAATGGTAACAGGTGATTATTTTGTAGAAACAGGTGAATTAGATTTTAATATAAATTTTCAAAAGCTTTTGTTGCGGACATTTGAATCGATGATGCAAGGTAATTTACGGGAATTGAAAGGATTGGCAAGTGGCAACTTAACCTTAAAAGGGAGTATGGAAAAACCATTGTTGGAGGGAATTATCAACTTGCAAAAAACTTCTTTTATTGTAGATTATCTGAACACAAAATATAATTTGACGACACCTGTTTATATTACTTACGACGGTTTTAAAATTAAAAATGCTATTCTTAATGATGATTATTCCGGAAAAACAGCAACGCTCAATGCTTCTTTGACTCACCATTTTTTTAAAGATTTTAAATATGCCGTAAAGTTGGAATCAGATAATTTTTTGTTTTTACACACAAAAGAAGAAGAAAACCCACTGTATTACGGAACTGTCTTTGCCGGTGGTGTTGTTAATATCAATGGTGACTTGGATTTGGTAAATATTTCTGCCGATGTGCAAACACGCCCAAAAACAATATTTAACCTTTCGTTAAGTTCATCGGAAGAAGCAGAAGAATACCATTTTGTGCAATTCGTAAAACACGAAGAAGATACAGTAAAGATTATTTCTAAACCCAAAGAAAGGATTACAGGCATTAATTTGGATTTAGACATTGATGCTACGGAGAATGCTACCGTCAAATTGATTTTTGATGAAAAAACAGGTGATATGATTAAAGCAAAAGGAAAAGGACTCATTAGCTTTAAGATGGACCGTTTTGGCAAAATGAATATGACCGGCGATTATAATATCTCAAGCGGAAATTATTTGTTTACACTTCAAAATATCATTAACAAAAGGTTTAATATTGAAAATGGTGCCAGTATTAAATGGAACGGTAACCCTTACGAAGCATATTTAGATGTCGATGCTGTATATCCTCTAAAGACTTCTTTGTATGATTTGACAATGGATTCATTAGATAAAAAGAAAGTTCCCGTAGAATGCCGGATGAAAATCTCCGATAAATTGTCCGACCCGAAAATAAAGTTTAGTATCGGGCTGCCAAACCACAATAATAATGCGGAAGCATTGTTGGCATCTATGTCGCAAGATGATATTAGTAAACAAATTTTAACGCTATTGTTACTAAACCGGTTTTATACTCCCGAAAATTTAAGAGCGTCAGCATCTTATCAAGATATAGGGCAAACCAGTGCTTTCGGTGTAAATTCCAGTGAGTTATTATCCAATCAAGTAAGTAACTGGCTTTCACAAATCAGTAATAACTTTGATGTAGGTGTAAAATATACACCCGGTAATGAGATATCCAAAAATGAACTGGAGGTGGCACTATCTACCCAGATTTTTAACGATAGGTTACTGATTAATGGCAATGTAAGTACCGGCGGCGGTACAATGGAGAATTCTTCTACCGTAGCCGGTGATGTCAGTATGGAGTTAAAACTAAATAAATCGGGTAATCTGCGGCTCAAAGGATATAACAAAAGTAATGCTAATGACTTATTGCTCTATCAAGATGCACCTTATACGCAGGGTATCGGACTTTTCTATACTGAACAATTTAATTCTTTACACGAATTAACTGAAAAATATATGAACTATCTGAAACAAATAATTCCGGAAGATTTTAAAAAGAAAAAAGTAAAGAAACAATAGTTATAAAATTTTCAGAGGTTATACTACCTGAAAGTATTCCTTAAAAAGCATTATTTTTGTCAAATGAAGCATTATTCTTTTATCAGTGTCTTTTTCTTGATGTTTTCTTTTACCGGATTCGGTCAATCCGGATTCTTTGCCAACAATAGTTTACAAGTTAATCTTCATACCGGAAAAATTATTAAAAACTATCCTGTTTTTCCTAAATCTGGTATGTCGTCGTTGGTGGAGCTCCGTTGGCAACACCGTACACAAAAACAGTGGGCATTGTATTACGATTATCCTAGTGTAGGTGTAGCAGCATTTTTCGGTAGTTTCGGTAATCCCGATGAGTTAGGTAATTTATTGGGGTTTATGCCGCAAATGTCGTTTACGGTTAGAGAAAAACACCGGAAGCCCATCCATTTAACTTTGGGTTGGGGCTATAGTTACTGGACACAAAAATATAATGCCGTAACCAATTCCGACAATATGGCTATAGGGTCAAGTATTACTAATATGGCAACTTTTTCTGCTACAGTACCTTTTCGCCTGTCGGAGAATATTCGGATGAATGCCGGTATCTCAACAATACATTGCTCCAACGGACATTACAGGATGCCAAACAATGGTATTAATATTTTGTCGCTGGTGGTAGGTTTTCGCTTGGGCAACGATACCGTTCTTTACAAACCTGATATTGAGAAAATGCCGGCAAAAAAATGGCAAATTATTGCTCAGGCAGGTGTGGGATTACACGATTTTGGTGATGGCAGTAAGCCCATTGGCGGACCGTTGTATCCTGTTTATGGATTTACCGGAGGTGTAGCAAAGCAGATTAATTATTCCGGTAAATTTCATACAGGTATTTATATTAATTGCTATACTGATTACTACGATTATATGGCTGAGAAACAGATTTTTAAAGATAAACAAACAACTTATTCCGTTACTGCTGCTGCCTATCTTGGATACGAATTTATTTTAGGTAAATTTTCAATGATGGTGCAAAGCGGATGGTATGTATGGAATCCATTTTACAAATACTACAACAAAAGGCAAACCGGTTTTAAATCGTTCCTAAAAAAATACATCAACAATAAAATGGGGTTTCAATTTTATCCTTTTGCTAAAAATGGAAATCTGAAAGGATTGTATTTGGGAACATACATTAGAGCTAATTTTGGAGAAGCCGATTTCTCGGAATATGCTATGGGATTTGTTTTTTAATTCCTATTTGTTTTCTGTGATTCATTTATTATGTCGAACTCAGATTATTAAAGTCTTTTACAAAACCCAAAAGAAACTGTCATTGCGAAAAGCGAAGCGACAATCTGTAATAAATTGAAAAGTTCATAAAGTTATACCAATTCTTGTTACAAAATGGTCCAAAGACTATTTTGTAATTTAGAATGGTTAATGCCGATACTACTTGAAAATAGTCCATGCATTTTTATAGATATGAATATATTGAAAGTGTAATCGGCATTAGAGGTATGTAATTTTCTGCAACAATAAAAAATATTTTATCCCGTATATAGATAAATTCTTTAATTTTACCCCAAATTCATTTTTCATGAATAGAGAAGAAAAAATAAAATTACTGGAAGAAAAACGGCAAGAAGCCCGTATGGGTGGCGGAGAAAAACGCATTGAAGCCCAACACAAAAAAGGAAAATTAACTGCCCGTGAACGAATAGAGTTATTAATGGACAAAGGTAGTTTTCAGGAAACTGATGCTTTTGTAACTCACCGGAGTAAAGATTTTGGGTTGGAAAAACAAAAATTCTTGGGTGATGGCGTTATCACCGGTTACGGAAATATTGACGGCAGGTTAGTTTATGTTTTTTCGCAAGACTTTACAGTTTTTGGAGGTTCCCTCTCAGAAATGTATGCCCGTAAAATTGTGAAGATTATGGATGCCGCCATGAAAAATGGTGCTCCACTTATCGGACTAAATGATTCCGGTGGTGCCCGCATTCAAGAGGGCGTATTATCGCTTGCCGGTTATGCCGACATTTTTTACCGTAATACCTTGGCATCAGGCGTAATTCCTCAGATTTCAGCCATTATGGGACCCTGTGCCGGCGGTGCTGTATATTCTCCTGCCATCACGGATTTTAATATTATGGTTCAGAATTCGTCCTATATGTTTGTTACCGGACCCAATGTGGTAAAAACCGTTACTCACGAAGAGGTTACCTCCGAAGAACTTGGCGGTGCATCGGTACATTCCAGCAAGTCGGGTGTGGCACATTTCTCTGCTCCCAATGATGTGGAGGCAATCAATGCTATTCGTCGCTTGCTAAGTTATATGCCGCAAAACTGTGAGGAATTGCCATTCCATTGCACTTACGAACCGGAGGACGATGAGTTGCGTCCCGGATTAAATAATATTGTTCCCGAAAATCCAAATATGCCCTATGACATTAAAGATGTTATCAATTTGGTAGCCGACGATGATTCGTTTATGGAGGTTCACAAAGATTTTGCGGAAAATATGGTTGTGGGCTTTGCCCGTTTGGCAGGTAGAAGTATTGGAATTGTTGCCAATCAACCTGCTTATCTTGCCGGGGTTTTGGATATCAACTCATCGAAAAAAGCTGCCCGATTTGTGCGTTTCTGCGATGCCTTTAACATTCCTTTGCTTGTATTCGAAGATGTGCCCGGATTTTTGCCCGGAACCGACCAAGAATGGAATGCTATTATTGTAAACGGTGCCAAACTGCTATATGCTTTCTCGGAAGCTACCGTACCACGAATTACCGTTATCACCCGTAAAGCGTATGGTGGTGCTTACGATGTAATGAATTCCAAACATATTGGTGCCGACCTGAACTTTGCATGGCCCTCGGCAGAAATTGCCGTTATGGGAGCTAAAGGAGCGGCAGAAATTATTTTCCGTAACGAAATTAAAAATGCCGATGACCCGCAAGCCAAGTGGTTAGAAAAAGAACAGGAATACAACGAAAAATTTGCTAATCCTTATATTGCAGCATCAGTAGCTTATGTTGATGAAGTGATAAAACCCGAAGAAACACGGCAAAAACTCATCAGCGGATTTAAAATGCTCGAAAACAAAGTAGATAATTTACCAAAAAAGAAACACGGAAATATTCCGCTGTAGCAATAAACTATGGTAAAGTGCCTAGAGTTTGGAGTGCCTAGAGTTTTTTAATTACGAATTATCAATTAGGAATTATCCCAAAGAAGATGCCTTTGGAACGAATGTTATTGGTATAAATTTACATTGCATTAAGTGTAAATTCAATTAGTAAATGCAACAATTTGGGGTTCTTATATAAAGGAATATAAAAAAATATTATCTTTGTCCGTCTTTAAAAATAAATATAATGAAAAAAACATCTTTTTTCCTGATGCTGCTTGGAATGATATTGATTGGTTGCAGCAACCAAAATCCCGATGGTTTTATTGTTAAAGGGAAAATTAAAAATGCCGACAATAAACAACTTTACTTGTCAAAAATAGAATCCCAAAAATTAGTTGAT
>JALTEO010000415.1 GCA_027073875.1 Bacteroidales bacterium | reverse complement strand
TTATTGAAGCCACCGAAGAAAAAGGACTGAACACAATAGTTGAAACCGGCGAAGCCGCATTCTACGGTCCTAAGCTGGATTTTATGGTAAAAGACGCACTGGGCAGAAAATGGCAACTCGGCACCATTCAAGTTGATTACAATCTACCCGAACGCTTTGAGTTGGAATATATTGGCGACGACAGTCAAAAACATCGTCCGGTGATGATTCACCGTGCTCCGTTCGGTTCTATGGAACGATTTGTTGCCGTATTGATTGAAAATACTGCCGGAGAGTTCCCGCTGTGGTTGGTTCCCGACCAAGCCGTAATCCTGCCGATAAGCGAAAAATATCAAGATTATGCTGAAAAAATTTGTCAGTTACTAAAAAATAACGAAATTCGCACCTTCATTGACGAGCGTTCTGAAAAAATTGGTAAAAAAATCAGGGACAATGAATTAAAGAAAATCCCTTATTTGATTATCCTTGGTGAAAAAGAGGTCAGTTCAAATACCATATCCGTTCGGAAACATAAAGAAGGCGATAAAGGAACTTTTACAGTAGAAGAATTTACAAAGATGATTAATGACGAAATTGACCAAATGTTATCACCAATTAATGAAAAACAAGTATTAACTAAATAAACGGAGGACAAAAAAATAGCAAAAAAACCATTTCACAGAAGAAATTACAACAGGCGTAAAACAGAGCCGGAACATCGTATTAACGAGTATATTACGGCACCTATTTTACGAGTTGTCGGAGACAATGTGGAACCTAAAGTGATGGAATTGCGGGAAGCATTGGAATTAGCCAACGAAATGGGTTTGGATTTAGTTGAAATATCACCGAAAGCCAATCCACCTGTTTGTAAGATTACGGACTATCAGAAATTTCTTTATCAAAAGAAAAAGAAAGAGAAAGAAAACAAAGCGAACACGACAAAAGTTGTTGTTAAAGAAATTCGATTTGGTCCAAATACCGATGACCATGATTATCAATTCAAATTGAAACATGCCATCAACTTTTTACAGGATAATTGTAAAGTGAAAGCGACTATTTTCTTTAGAGGAAGAACAATAATGTATAAACAAAAAGGCGAAATATTGTTATTGCAACTGGCACAAGACTTAGAAGAATATGCCAAAGTTGAATCGCTTCCGAAGTTGGAAGGAAAGCGAATGACACTTGTTTTGTCTCCTAAATCAAAAAAATCGAAATAAATTTTTAAATATAAAAACCAAGTAAAATGCCTAAAATGAAAACAAATGCCGGAGCCAAGAAAAGATTTCATGTAACCGGTAGTGGAAAAATCAAAAGGAAACATGCCTATAAAAGTCACATCCTGACAAAAAAGACAAAAAAACAAAAACGAAATCTAACCCATTTCAGCATTGTTCATAAGTCAAATCTGGATAGTGTCAAACGGTTGTTAGCCTTAAAGTAAAATCAATGTTTAACCGAATCACGAGCCAGGTAAGTTTTTTTCATTAGATTGGGAAAACGCTTTTGATTCAAAAAATTTAAAATTATGCCAAGATCAGTAAATCATGTCGCTTCGCGAAACAAAAGGAAAAAAATCCTGAAGCAGACAAAGGGCTATTTTTTAGCCAGAAAAAATGTGTGGACTGTTGCTAAAAACGCACACGAAAAAGCATTGGAATATGCTTACACAGGACGAAAACTAAAAAAACGCGATTTCCGCAGGTTATGGATTCAAAGAATCAATGCTGCTGTACGCCCATACGGATTATCTTATTCCGTTTTTATGGGAAAAGTTCACAAAGCAGGACTTGAATTGAACCGTAAAGTTCTTGCCGACTTGGCAATGAACAATCCGGATGCGTTCAAAAAGATAGTGGAGCAGGTTAAGAAAGTAAAATAACAACCTGAAAAATAATAGCATAAAAAAGGGCTACTCAAATGAGTAGCCCTTTTTTTCTAACAGCAATTTTATCCTAGTCCAGAAAATTCACAAAATAAGACCTTTGCAAAACTTCTGATTTTCTATCCCAAACTTTCCTACACTTTCGTCATTCCGAACTCGCCTGTCCTCAAAACTTGTTTCGGGGGTTCCGAAATCTATAGATCCTGAAACAAGTTCAGGATGACGCTTTTCTTTTCGGAAGGGTTTCCCACTTTTTCATCCCACTATCCATTGCACATTCACACAATTCATTCCATTCTTGTTTGAATAAAGCGGGTTAAGGGGGAGTTCTATTTTAATTTCTTAAAAAACAAGTATAATGCCAGCCAATATTCATTGGAAGCTTTACAACTGCTCCATAATGCTTTGGCACCATGTGTTCCCGGACTATCTTGCGGTTTAAAAATTGTTTTATAGCTTGGACTTATTCCTTTAAGCATCTCATCTACATATACAAACTCCCGTTGCGAACAAGCAGCAAAAACAGGTTTCTTCGTATGCTCTACGGCAAGTGCCATATTTACATCAGGTTTTAAATATTCACCCGGGCTAAATGCAATAATCGCTTTGACATGTTCATTTGTTTTGCCTATTAAAAGGACAAGCGAAGCAGAATAAGAACTCCCGAACAAAATAACCGGTTGATTACTTTTATTGCAAATATAATCAATAGCCGCTTCAATATCTTGCTTGGCATCAAGATAAGAGGTTAAAAAATTTAGTTTTCTGGCTTCTGATGCCGTTTCATTGGGAACAAAATTAACATCCCCACCGGAGCGTAAATCCACAGCAAGACAATTATAGCCGAGTTTCAATAATTTGGGAGCAATCTCTCTATATTCTCCCTTGCTGTAACCTGCCTGATGGAATAACAAAATATACGGTTTGTCTTTATTAACTATATATTCGGTAGCATAAACCGTTAAACCGTCTTTTGCCTTAAATGTAACTTCATCCTGTGCTTGCGATGACACAAAAAGAAATACACTAAAAAAAATGGAAAGAAATATTTTGGATCGCATCATATAAATTTTAGGTAAAATTACATTTTTTATACAAAAGTTGTTCCGAATAGAAAAGTATTTTTAAATTTAAACAAAGAATTAATATGCTCGAATAACATACACTAAATAATCACCAAGGTATTTGAAGTCATATTTTTCGTAGAGCAAACGGGTAACAGGATTATCTTTGTGAACTTCCAATTTAATTTATAATCCGGTATTTTTGGCAAATTGCAATGACTCTTCCAGCAGTGGTTTAGAAAATCCTTTTCTCTGAAATTCTTTGGCAATACCGAAATGATGCAAATAAAGACGACGATGGTCGCCGGTAATCACCTTGCCTGTAATCACGAAAAAAATAATCTGATTTCATTGTTTCGATTTTTAATCAGGAGGAATCATCTCCCCTATACTTTTTCAATTTTATAGACCTTGTCAGACCGTCGCAAAAGTGTAGGTACTGCCAACGAACATTTCACACCTGTTTCCACCGTATCAACTTCTTTATCATCTACCAATATTTTTAAAGCTACTGTTTCTACTACGCCTGTAGTCGGTCCGATAATCATTAATTTGTCTTTCTTTTTCAGTCCAACAGCATCAACAGTAATTTCAGCAACACCTATTTTCTTAAAATAATTGGTAATTCGTCCGATATAAGTTTTCCGGTGCGTTGCCTTTGAACCATATACCTTACTCCACTCACCCATTTTTCGTCCCAAATAATAACCGTCCCAAAAGCCACGATTGTAAACTGTTTTCAGTCCTTTTTCCCAAAATACAATCTTTTCTTTTGAAAACTTACCGGCAATTACCGTATTAATTACATCATTATATACCTCTACCGTTTTTTTGACATAATCGGCAGAACGGGCTCTACCCTCAATTTTGAACACAGTAGCTCCTGAATCAATTATTTGGTCAAAGAAAAAGAATGTTGCCAGATCCTTTGGTGACATAATATATTCGTTGTCAACAGTCAGCTGATAACCCGTTTCGTTATCGGTCACATCATAACTACGCCGGCAAGTCTGCTGACAGGCACCGCGGTTTGCCGAAGAATTAAATTCGTGCAGACTCAAATAACATTTCCCTGATATTGCCATACACAACGCCCCGTGAATAAAAATCTCTACTTTCACCAACTCGCCCGATGGTCCCGTAATCTGCTCTTCCTTAATTTTTTGCGTCAAATATCTCACCTGATTCAGCGATAATTCCCTAGCCAAAACCATGGTGTCGGCATATTGGGAATAAAACCGCAGCGTTTCCAGATTAGATACATTCAGTTGCGTAGAAATATGCACCGGCATTTTAATCTTTTTAGCATACAACATAGCCGCTTGGTCGGAAACAATTATAGCATCAACTCCTACTCTCTTTGCCTCATCTACAAGTGTTTGCATTAGTTTTATCTCATGGTCGTAGATAATAGTATTAACCGTCAAATACGCTTTTATATTATTCTTGTGTGCTGTCGCGACAACCGTTTCCAAATCGTTCAGCGTAAAATTGTAAGAGGATTTGGCACGCATATTTAATTGCTCTACCCCAAAATAAATGCCATTTGCACCTGCCTGAATCGCCGCCGCTAACGACTCAAATGATCCTACAGGAGCCAATAATTCAAACCTATCTCGCTTCATCTTCAAATCCTATCATTTTAATTTTCATCTGTTTATTTTTTAAGTTCATAAAGTTTGTAAAGTTGAAAGTTCATAATTCAATTGTTCAATTATTCAATTACCACATTATCCATTCGTGCCAAAGGCATCCCTTCGGGATAATTCGTAATTGATAATTAAATCCATCCTTTTAGCCAATAGTAAGCAATAGCAACATATTCTCTAAAAACGATTACTTCAAATTGTAGATGGTTCCAAAACCGGTAACGAATCTGAATATTATCACCTATTTCAGGAATGGCTTCATCAATTCCTTTCAATTCATTACCCATAAGCAAATCTATTTCTAATGTTCGTTCAAATGCCGCATGTCCACCAATATTTACAAATCCTTCTTTTTGAAAACACTTCACCGAACGGTATAGATGTTCCGGACTTGTTACTATCAAAAGGCAAGAAGTTGAATCCGGAATCATTTTTTTTATTTCCAAAACCTCATTGTGGGTATTATTTCCGACAGCTTCCATACGAACTCTATCCGGCTCAACACCTCGAATAACCAATTCTTGCTTCATTAACGAGATTGACGAATTACTATCAAGCGTATCGCCCGGTAACGAAACAATAATTTTTGCATCGGGATATTTTTTTGCCATTTCAGCCGTATGAAATAAACGAACAAGATTCTTACCCTCCGGAATGCCACCGGCACCAAGCATAATAATATAATCCGGCTTTT
>JALTEO010000414.1 GCA_027073875.1 Bacteroidales bacterium | reverse complement strand
TTGTTGCAAAAATAGTATTTCTTCCAGTTGAACATAAAATATCTAACATATTTCTTTATTTTATTTTTGGGAATAACAATTTCTCTTTCTGCTAAAAACATTCCAAACTTAGCATATTCCTGTTTTTTTTCAAGTGATTCCTCTACTACCGATTCCTTACAAACAATCTTGACAGACTCTATTCCAACAAACGATTCAATACAAATCTCATTACCGGACACACTTTCTAACGACTCATTAACAACTACTCATCCAAAGGAAAAAGATGCCGTAGATGCACCGGTAAATTATCACGCTCAGGATTCTACATTAATTGATTTAACCTCACAAAAAATTTATCTTTACGGTAATGCTCAAGTCAACTACAATGATATTGAGCTAAAAGCTAATTACATCGAAATTAATTTTAACAACAATACTGTTTTTGCCAAAGGACTACCTGACAGCACGGGAACACTACAAGGAAAACCTCATTTCAAACAAGTTGATGAAGAATTTGATGCCAAAGAAATTACCTATAACTTTAAGACAAAAAAAGGAATTATTAAAGATGTTAGAACCAAACAAGGAGAAGGATTTTTGATAAGCGACCGCACAAAAAAATCACCCAATGGTGTCATATGTATAAAAAACGGAAAATATACTACTTGCGATAAGGAACATCCTGATTATTATATCAAACTAACCAAAGCCAAGGTAATTCCAAACGACAAAATTGTGTCGGGACCTGCCTATATGGTCATTGAAGATATTCCACTACCATTGGTTTTGCCATTTGGGTTTTTCCCCAATAACAAAGGGCATTCTTCGGGAGTAGTAATACCCGAATATGGCGAAGAAACAAATCGTGGGTTTTTCCTTCGGAACGGCGGATATTACTTTGCCATTAACGATTATTTTGATGCTAAAATTACAGGAGATATTTATTCTTTAGGTTCTTGGGGAGCACATTTTGCTACCAATTATAAAAAACGATATAAATTCTCCGGAAAACTAAACTTTGATTATTCCAAAGTCATTATCTCCGAAAAAGAATTGCCCAATTATCAAAACCTAAATTCTTACCGTTTGTTGTGGAATCATTCGCAGGATAGCAAAGCACGCCCCAACAGCAGTTTCCGTGCCAATGTTAATCTAGTTTCAAGTTCTTACAGCAAATATGTTTCTACCAATTTCAATCAACGAATGCAAAATACGGCACAGTCGAATATTGCTTACACCAAACGATTTGCAGGCACACCATTTAACTTCTCCACCAACCTTCGACACTCCCAAAACAATAGAGACAGTTCTATCACACTAAGTGTTCCTGAGATAAATCTGAATATGCGACGAATATACCCCTTTAAACGGAAAAAACAAATCGGCAAACAACGGTTTTACGAAAAAATCGGAATGACATACAATTCAAATATGAAAAACACTATCAAATTTAAACAGGATAACTTTTCTCCTATGACAAAATTTGAAAACTATAAAAACGGTATCAAACATACCATTCCTATTAGTGCCAATTTTTCTTTACTGAAACACTTTAATATCAGCCCTTCTGCCACTTACAACGAACGATGGTATTTCAAATCTATAAAAAAACACTGGCAGGATACTATTATAAACGGTAACGATATAATTCCTGCACAAATAGTAACAGATACAGTGAAGGGATTTGTCCGTTCAGGTGATTATTCCATCAATATTCCACTGACCACAAAAATTTACGGGTTTTATCAATTTCTCGGAAAAAATCCGAAGATTAAAGCCATCCGTCATCTGATGACACCAAGCATTGCTTTTAATTATCGTCCGGACTACAGCCAATCAAAATACGGATATTATCTGCCGGTGCCTAAAGATACCAACGAACAATTTTATTCCATTTTTGGCAACGATGCCATTTACGGTGCTCCACCAACAGGTAAATTCGGAAGTTTAAGATTCTCACTGGGAAACAATGTAGAAATGAAAGCCCGCAAAGGAAGCGACACTTCCGAAACGATAATAAAAATTCCTTTACTACAAAGCTTTAACATCAGCAGCTACTACAATTTGGCAGCTGACTCTATGAATTGGTCAAATATCAACCTGTCCGGGAGAACCAATATTCTGAAAATTTTCAATATCTCATTCAACGGAATAGTAAATCCGTATGCACTTGACGACAACGGACAAGTTGTAAATAAATCAATGTGGGACACTCATAAACAAATAGGACGAATGACTAATGCCCGTGTATCATTAAGTTTCTCACTCAACAATAAAACATTTAATAAAAAAACAGAAAAAAAAGACAAGACAGCAACCACCACATCAGAATACGCAGAATTTTATATTCCGTGGAATATGAGTTTTAGTTACAACTGGTCGTTTGTGAAACCCGGATTAGAAAAAACGATTGTGCAAACTGCTCGTGTTTCAGGCAATATTGATTTAACAACCAAATGGAAAGCCGATTTTACGCTTGGCTACGATTTTACTAATAAGAAATTCACATATCCTTCCCTACGAATTTCCCGCGACCTGCATTGTTGGGCAATGAGTTTACACATTATTCCTTTTGGTGTTTATCAAAGTTACAACTTTCAAATTAATGTAAAAGCATCCGTATTGCAAGATTTAAAATATAATCAACGACGGAATTGGACAGAATATCTATAACCCCCCCTTTTATTCAATTCGTTACAATTTTTATTCATTGCTGTAAAACATATTACATTAACATATTGTAAATCAAAACACTACAAACAAAATTAATTATCTTTCTCAATTATGTGCTTTTTTACATATTAATAAAAAAAAATCAATTCTATATTTGGCATTCTTAAAAAAAGAAAGATGAATAAAATAATACACAAAGAATTTTTTTCTGATAAAGTTGTTAGCATTTGGGTAGAAGCCCCAATGATTGCTAAAAGCAGAAAAGCAGGACATTTTGTAATTGTTCGCACCGATGCAAAAGGTGAAAGAATACCTTTAACTATTGCCGGTGCTAATATTGAAGAAGGTACCATCAATTTAATCATTCAAACGGTAGGCGTTACCAGCACCAAAATTGCCAATATGAATGAAGGCGATTATTTGTTGGATGTTGTTGGTCCGCTTGGGAAAGCAACCGATGTAGAAAAAGTTGGTACCGTACTTGCTGCCGGTGGTGGCGTTGGTATTGCACCGCTATTACCAATTATTGAAGCACATCATAAAATTGGTAATCGTGTAATTTCTGTCTTGGCTGCCCGTTCTAAAGATTTAATTATTCTCGAAGAACAAGTGCGAAAATTCTCCGATGAGGTAATTGTTATGACCGACGACGGATCTTACGGAAAAAAAGGTTTGGTAACCCAAGGAATGGAAGAAGTTATCCAACGCGAAAAGGTTAACGAAGCCATTATGATTGGTCCTGCCATTATGATGAAATTCTCAGCATTAACGACTAAAAAATACAATATCCCTTCCGTTGCCAGTTTGAATACCATTATGGTTGACGGCACGGGAATGTGTGGTGCTTGTCGTGTAACTGTAGGTGGAAGAACAAAATTCGTTTGTATTGACGGACCTGAATTTGATGCACATCAAATTGACTTTGACGAAATGATGTTGCGTCTGGGAGCATACAAAGATAATGAGGTGGCTGCCTACGAAAAATATTTAGCAACTCAAAAATAAATATCCATTATGGAAAATATTATAGAAATTCTAAAAGCAGAACGAAGCGAAGAATGGCGTAATGAATTACGCAAAACAATAAAAAGTAAAGAACGGACACAAATGGAACGGGTAAAAATGCCCGAAGGTGACCCTAATGTCCGTAACAAAGACTATAGCGAAGTTAATATGGGATTAACAACGGAACAAGCTCTTGCTGAAGCCCGCCGTTGTTTAGACTGTCCGGACCCAACTTGTGTATCCGGCTGTCCGGTAGGAATCCATATTCCAAAATTTATTAAACATATTGAAAAAGGCGAATTCTTGGAAGCCGCTTCTGCTTTGAAAGAAACCAATACACTACCTGCTGTTTGTGGTCGTGTTTGTCCTCAAGAAATTCAATGTGAAGCCAATTGTTTCTATACAAAAAAACTGAAAAAACCCGCTGTAGCCATTGGTTATCTTGAAAGATTTGCCGCTGACTACGAACGCAATTCAGGTAAGATGGCAATTCCTGAAGTCAGTGCTAAAAATAATCGCAAAGTAGCTGTCATCGGTTCAGGACCTGCCGGCTTGGCATGTGCTGCTGACTTAATAAAATATGGTTACGATGTTACAGTATTTGAAGCCCTCCACGAATTGGGCGGTGTATTGAAATATGGTATTCCTGAATTCCGTTTACCAAACACCATCGTTGAAACAGAAATACGCAACCTTGAAAAAATGGGAATAAAATTTGAAACTAACTTCATCGTCGGAAAAACAGCCACATTTGACGACCTGAGGGCTCAAGGTTACGAAGCTTTCTTTACAGGTAGTGGTGCCGGCTTACCTAACTTTATGAATATTCCCGGTGAGAATGCAATCAATATTTTATCATGCAACGAATATCTGACGCGTGTAAATTTAATGCATGCTGCCGATGGTGAATATGATACACCGGTTCCATTTGCAAAAAACATTGCAGTAATCGGCGGTGGTAATACCGCTATGGATGCTGTGAGAACGGCTAAACGACTGGGTGCCGAAAGAGCTATGATTTATTATCGTCGTTCCGAAGAGCAAATGCCGGCTCGTGTAGAAGAAATTAAACATGCCAAAGAAGAAGGTGTTGAATTCCATTTATTACACAACCCAATTGAATATTTCGCTGACGACAAAGGACGCGTAAAACAAATGAAAGTTCAGAAAATGGAATTAGGCGAACCCGATGCTTCAGGACGAAGAAAACCTGTGCCTATCGAAGGTTCTGAGTTTTTAGTAGATGTTGACATGGTTATTGTCAGTGTAGGTGTTTCTCCAAACCCATTGATTCCAGCCGTTTTACCTGATTTGGAAGCAACTAAATGGGGAACTATTGTCGTAGATAAAGAAACCATGCAGTCTTCTATAGAAGATATTTTTGCCGGTGGTGATATTGTTCGTGGCGGTGCTACTGTCATCCTCGCTATGGGTGACGGCAGAAGAGCTGCTGCCGGAATACATCAATACATTCAGCAAAAAGTTGCTGCCAATTAATATTTTATTTTATATTAAATATATAACTATTTAGATTATTTTTGTCCAATAAAAAACAAAACCATTATGACCGACTTATCAGTAAATTATATGGGATTAAAGCTAAAATCTCCCATCGTTGTTGGAAGTTCAAATCTTGCCAACTCAATTACCAATATTAAAAAAATTGAAGCTGCCGGTGCCGGAGCAGTTATCATGAAGTCTATCTTCGAAGAAGAAATTTATAATGAGTATGAAGATGTATTAAAAAAAGATAATGCTCAATTCGGAGAAACAGACGAATACCTGGATTATTTCGATTTCAAAATTAAAGAAGATAATATTAAGAAATATATTGCTTTAATTGAGGAAGCTAAAAAAACAGTAAATATTCCGGTTATTGGAAGCATCAATTGTAAAAGCAATCATGAATGGACCTATTTCGCAAAAAAGATAGAAGCCGCCGGAGCTGATGCATTAGAATTAAATCTTTTCATCATGCCTTCTGACTTTGAAAAATCTGCACAGGAAATAGAAGACATTTATATGGGAATTGCAAAAAAAATTAAATCAGAAATTTCTATTCCCGTTGCATTAAAAATGAGTTACTATTTTTCTAATTTAGCAGGAACAGTTAAAAAACTTTCTGAAACAGGCGTTAATGGATTGGTTTTATTCAATCGCTTTTTTACTCCGGACTTTGATATTGACAACTTTGAAGTATTGCCAACTAATGTTTTAAGTTCTGCTTCTGATTTACATCAAACATTGCGTTGGGTTTCTATTTTATCCGGTAGAGTAAATACAAACATCATAGCATCAACCGGTGTTCATGACAGTAAAGCCGCAATTAAATTATTGTTAGCCGGTGCCACTGCCGTTCAAGCAGTTTCTGTTTTTTACGAAAAAGGTTTAAACGAAATTACAACAATGCTTGATGAAATTAAAGCATGGATGGAGAAACACAACTTTAATTCTATTGACGATTTCCGTGGTAAAATGAGTCAGGCAAAAAGCGAAAATCCTGCTGTTTATGAGCGAGTTCAGTTCATGAAATACTTTGGTGGAAGAGAATATGATTTAGATTAATGTGTTTTAAAATATATTTCAAATCATCTTTTGTCTGCCTTTGAAAAAAAATAAAGTATTATCATTGCACCACTTTTTAATAACATAATATATGGAAGAATCAACATCTTTAACCGGTAAAATCTCTCAGTTCTTCTTAACTTGGGGATTCTTATTTCTTGTATGGTTGGCATTCACGGCAACCTTGGCAAAGCAAGAAGTTCTTATCGGAGTTATAACAAGTTTTTTGATTGCACTAATAACAAGTAAGTTCCTACAATGTTGTACATTAAAATTTCTGATGCCAAAAACAATATTTTTTATAGTGGTATATATCTTAGTATTTATTCGTGAATTACTAAAAGCTAATTTTGATGTTGCCCGAAGGGTTATCTCTCCGAGTCTACCTATTAACCCCGGCATAGTAAAATTTAAAACTAATTTAAAATCTGACTATGCCAAAATGGTTTTGGCAAACAGTATTACGCTCACACCGGGAACTCTTTCCGTTGATATAGTCGATGATACTTTTTATGTTCATTGGATTGATGTAAAATCAACCGATCCTGAACAAGCATTTAAAGACATTGCAGAATCGTTTGAAAAAATCCTACTTAAAATATTTTAATTATGGATGTACTAACACAATATGTTATTTATGTCGCATTAGGGTTTGTTATTTTAGGAATCCTTTTTGCCTTTTTTCGTTTCGTTAAAGGTCCTACGGCTGCCGACAGAACAGTAGCACTCGATACTTTAACAACAATTTCAGTAGCCGGACTGGTATTAGCCGGTTATTTATTTCAACGCTTTATTTATCTTGATGTCGCCCTTGTTTATGGCGTATTAGGATTTATAGGCGTAATTGTAATTGCTAGATATTTGGAGGGTGCCTTATGATTCAAGTATATCACTATTTAGGACTGTTCTTAATTGCACTCGGGAGTATTTTTTCTTTTCTCGGTGGATTAGGAATTTACCGTATGCCTGACCTTTACGACAGGTTACAAGCAGGAACAAAAGCATCTACCCTTGGTGGAATGAGTCTCATCTTGGGTATTGGATTTTTACAAATGGCACAAGTAATGCCGGATGGATCCTTGCAAACCAACTGGTTTGTAAAAGCATTCATTTTGGTTATATTTATTGCATTATCTAATCCTATTAGTTCCCATGCTTTAGCAAGAGGTGCTTATAAAAATGGCATCAAACCATTAATTAAAGGTGGCGATGATTACGATGCTTATAAAGAACAATTTCAAACTGAAAAAGAGGAGGACAAAGCATGACACTCTATTTAGTTGTTTTTATTATTTTAGCAATTATCTTACTGACAGCAGCTATTTATGCTGTCATTCAAAAAGATTTGCTATATGCCGTTCTTGGAACTTCAGTAGTTAGTCTGATTATATCTGTGTTCTTTTATCTTTTGCAGGCACCTGATGTTGCACTGACAGAAGCTGCTATTGGCGTAGCTTTAACAACCATTATTTTTGTAATTACTATCCGTAATACAATGCGTTACGAGCATGATGTTGAAAAAAGCGGAGTTAAAAAATCAAGCAAATGAAGAAAGTAATTGTTTTTCTTTTACTGGCTGCAATGGGATATTATATGGTGTATGTTTTTTCACTAATCCCATTTGGCGAAAATAGACTTCCTGACGGTAATGTGCGGGACTTCTATCTGGATAAATCACCTAATGTATTAAATGTTCCCAATTCTGTAACTTCTATTGTTGTTAACTTTAGAGGTTTTGATACACTTGGAGAAGTAACTGTTTTATTTTTAGCTGTTACTGCTCTTGGAAGTATTCTTTATCGGAAACGCAAACATGGTGAAGAAAAAGCAGTTTTATTTGGGTCAAGTAAAATCATGCAATCCGGTTCACGGTTATTATTTGCACCAATTATTTTACTCGGTGCTTATGTATTTATCCATGGACATTTATCTCCGGGTGGAGGTTTTCAAGGAGGTGTAATTATTGCTACCGGCTTTTTATTAATGTTGATGGCTTATCAAGATTATAAAGTATCACACAATGTATTAACTTGGGTTGAATCATTGGCAGGTGTTACTTTTGCAGGTATTGGAATTGTTGGATTGATTTTGGGAAAAGATTTTCTTGAAAATTTCATTTCTGTCGGAGCAGCAGGTACATTAAATGATTTATTTACAGGTGGAATCATCCCGATTATTTACATTGCAGTTGGCTTTAAGGTAGCTGCAGAATTAACAGGTGTAGTTTATACAGTATTAAACGAAAAAGGCGAATAATCATGCATTTTACAACAGATTCATTATTAACAATAGGTTTCTATGGTTCGGCAATAGCTCTAGTTTTAATAGGGCTCTATGCTGCACTTACGAAGAAAAATCTTATCAAAATTATTATCGGATTATCAATTGTAGATTCCGGTATCAATTTACTATTGGTGTCACTCGGATATTTAAAAGGAGGTACTGCACCTATTTTCTCTCAAGCAGCATTGGACTCCGGACAAAAAATGGTTGACCCTGTACCACAAGCATTGGTACTTACAGCTATTGTTATCGGATTCGGTGTTACAGCAGTAGCGTTATCTTTAGTTATCCGTCTTTACAGACATCATAAAACTTTATTAATTGACGACATAAAAGAATTAAAATGGTAGGAAGTCCTGTACAATTTATTGCAATTCCCTTGTTGGCGGCATTCTTAATGCCTTTGTTCGGGAAATTATGGAAGGAATTTGCTAGAATAATTCCTGGATTAGTATTAATTTATTTGGGTTTTTTAGCCGTTAACTTATTATCCTATGTGTATTACAACGGACCAATTATTGAAGAAATTGCCGGATGGGCTCCACCTTGGGGTATTGATTTGGTATTTTCTCCCTTAACAGGTTTCTTAGCTACACTTATGATATTAATGGGGTTTTTAGTATGGCTTTATAGTTATCGCTTTAAAGATAATGTAGAATATGGACCGGCATTAAAGTACTTTACAATGCTTATGTTGTTAATCACCGCATCAGTAGGTATCGTAATTACCGGTGATATTTTCAACCAATTTGTTTTTATTGAGATTCTCGGAATCACTTCCTATGGTTTAACGGCATTTTATAAAGGAAGAGATGCCGCTGAAGCATCATTTAAATATCTGCTTATCGGCTCACTATCTTCTATGTTCTTATTGTTGGCAATCATGATTCTATATTCACAATTGGGAACTTTGAATATGGCAGATATTGCAGTTAAATCTCATTTATTGAAACCTTCTGTTAAAATCATTATCATTACCTTATTTATTATGGCATTTGGCATTGAAGCCGAAATGTTCCCGATGAACGGTTGGGCTCCCGATGCCTATTCGCAAGCTCCCGGACCTGTCGGAGCTGCTTTTGCAGGCATCGTTGTAAAAGCAGGCGTTTATACCATTATCCGTATGATTTTTACATTGTTTGATGTTCAAGGTGCTTATGAGTTACTAATCATTATGGGACTTATCACATTGTTTATTGCCGAAATGGCAGCAATCCGTCAAACAAGAATTAAGAGAATGCTTGCTTACTCCAGTATCGGACAAATGGGGTTGGTACTTGTTGCCTTTGGTTTAGGAACAAAAGAAGGTGTTTATGCTGCTTTGTTTTTAATGTTTAACCATGCAGTTATTAAATCCCTACTCTTCTTCTCATCCAGTTATTTAGTGTATAATTCCAAGAAAAAATTAATTTCCGAAATGAATGGCATTGGTAAGTTTATGCCTATAACAGCATTCTTATTTGCCCTCGGTGCATTTGCCATTATAGGATTGCCACCTTTTGCCGGCTTTTGGAGTAAGTTAGCAGTACTAATGGCAGCTGCTCATAGTCACATGGAATTAATCATTGCCCTTATATTAATGGTTAGTGTTGTTGAAGTAGTTTATTATTTGAGAGTTGTCAACCGGATGTTTTTTGTTAAACCCGAAACCGAAATAACCATCAAAAAACCTTCTTTCAATGGAATGATCGTGATGGTCGTTTTAGGATTAGTCATTTTATTAATTGGTTTTTACCCTGATGCCATTACCGGTATTTTGCACAAAGCATCTGCCGATTTAATGGATAAATCGGGTTATATTGATAAAGTATTGTCATTGAGTCAAAATATAGTAAAATAGTTTTACAATGAACGGAATATATTTAGTTTTAGGAATATTGTTAGGTGGTGCGATATTAACCTTCTTTGCTAATAAAATAGCAGGTATTTTAAGAGATATTGTTTTTTTGGCAACCATCATAGGTGCAGCTACAGTCTTTTTTGCCAATATTACCATAGGCGATGCCGTAACATTACAGTTGGGTGGGATTCAACTAAAATGGGGATTAACTAATTTCAGTTATATCTTTGCCTTAATTGTTTTAGGATTAGGCGTTCTCGGTGGTATTTATTCAATTCCTTATATGAAAGGGAAAGAAAGACTCGGTTATTTCTATATGAATTTCACATTGAGTCTTTTTTCCATGATGGGTATTTTATTCAGTCAAGACTTAGTATCCTTTTTCTTCTTTTGGGAAATAATGACTTGGTCATCCTATCTGATTGTAATATACAATGGAAATAAGGTTCAAAAATTCGGAATCAAATATTTTGTTTTCAGTGCTATTGGTGCTTACGCCATGCTGATGGCAATTGTTATCTCGTATTCTTATACAGGAACATTTCTACTCTCAGACCTATTCAATAACTTTGCCAGCTTCCCACATACACAACAAATTTTACTACCTATCCTGTTTATAACGGGCTTTGGTGTTAAAGCAGCTATGTGGCCACTTCATGTATGGGCTCCCGATGCTTACAGCAATGCGCCTATGTCTTATACGCAATTATTCTCAGGAGCACTTTCCAAGATGGGTGTTTACGGATTAATTATTGTGTTTGTAACAATGATATCACACTTACCTGAGAATTTCTGGTTCCGCGAAATTATCGGTTGGCTTGGTGCTATTACAGCAGTTGCCGGAACGCTTTGGGCACTGGTACAAACAGATGCCAAACGATTACTGGCATATTCATCTGTTGCTCAATTAGGGTATATCATTACAGGGGTTGCTGTTGGAACAGAACTCGGTATGTTGGCAGGTATTTTCCTCGCCGTATTACATGCCATGTTTAAAGGAACCTTGTTTATGGCTGTTGGTGCCGTTGAACGACAAACCGGTTCTACCGATATGACCGTAGTTACCGGGTTAATCAGAAAAATGCCTTGGACTTTTGTGGCTACATTAATTTCAATCATTGCCTTGGCAGGTATTCCACCTTTGGGCGGTTTTGTCGGAAAATGGATGCTATATGAATCACTGATTACAAGTAACCACTACTTAATGGTAATCATGATTTTCTTCTCAAGTACTGCTGCATTCCTGTATTGCTACAAGATTCTATTCGGTATGTTCCTCGGACAAGAAGAACCTGAATTTGAAAATGTGAAGGAAGCTCCTTTCTTTATGGTTATTCCAATGCTTTTATTATCCGGACTTCAAATATTCCTTGGTAATTTCCCCGGATACTTATTCAAATATATTGACAAAGGTTTAGTTGAATTAGGTTATCCTGCTACAGAAGGTGTATGGTGGAAAATGACTACGCTATTTAACGGTTGGGGTGATAAGGTTAGTGTGGATTATGTAATGTATAGCGTATTAGTTTTATTTGTTTTCTTCCTGATAATTGTTACACTTCGTGGATTTAAACACCAACGCTATGTTACAACAAAAGACATTAGTTCATCGGGTGAATTACCTCGTCCCGGTGATAACTGGACTTACAAATTAGATTTCTACAAACCGTTTGAACGGGCTGCAGAACCATTTTACAAACGGAAAATAGAACCTATTTATCAGGGTTTTGCTGATGGTATGGAAGCTTTCTTTGATTTCGTTAGGAGAATATACAATGGCAATGGTCAGACCTACGCCATTTATGTAATACTTTTCTTTGTGATTTTATTATTATTAGGTAAAAATTTATTTGGATTTTAAATATCAGAATAGATGGAGATTTTAATTGACATTTTAGGCGCAATTGCAACATTTATAGTTGCATTCGTAGTGGGATTAACTTATATGGGATTAAGTCGTAAAATTACGGCACGCATACAAAACAGAAAAGGACCACCATGGTATCAGAACTTTATTGATGCCATTAAACTCTTTTCAAAAGATACCAGTATTAACCATGGTGCCATGCAACATATGGGACCTGTATTTATTATGGTATCTTCAGTCATGACACTAATGTTTGTTCCCGTTTTAACAGGACATAATTGGTTTCCGAATCTGAATTTCCACGGCGACCTAATTTTCTTGCTCTATATGATGGTATTCGGTCCTTTAGGTTTGGCTCTTGGTGCCGGACAAACAGGTAATCCGAATTCTGCTATCGGTGTAACGCGTGGATTGAGCATGATGGTCGGTTTTGAAATTCCTTGGGTATTGGCACTGGTTGCTTTAATGATTCAGTACCATACAACTTCTATTACAGGATTAATGGAGGTGCAAGCTCAATCGGGTACATGGCTGATGTTCACATCACCATTTGCATTCATGGCAGCTATTCTTGCTTTACTCGGAATGACCAGATACTCCCCTTTTGATATTGTAGGTGCTCCGGCAGAGTTAGCATCCGGACCTATTTCAGAATTTGGTGGAAAATATCTGGCAACCATGATGAGTGCCGGTTCTGTCTTTGCTTTTGCCAAATTAACTTTATATGTTGATTTATTTTTAGGTGGTGCGAGCAATTTGGTAGAATTATTAATCAAGACTTTTGCTATTTATTTAATACCTATGTTATATGGTGCTGTTAGCCCTCGGTACAGGACAGAACAATCAATCCGGTATTTCTGGGGTTGGCCAACCGTTTTAGGGTTATTAGCTATTTTCCAATCCGTTTTATTTTAATTCGTTGAATTATGAATGATAGAGAGTCACAGAAAATTGTAGATTATATAAAGAATTTTACACGAAAACATTCTTTATTCGTTTTGGCATACGGTACCGGTTGTGGGGCTATTGAGATACCTCCGACAATGACTTCCCGTTATGATGCCGAACGATTCGGTATTCGTGGAGCTGCAACACCGCGTCAAGCAGACTTACTGTTGATTACAGGGTATCTGACTACAAAAACATTAAAACGGGTTATTCGTGTGTATGAACAAATGCAAGACCCGAAATATGTAATTGGATTTGGTTCCTGTACCATTAACGGTGGTATGTATTATGATTCATACAATACAATTAAAGTTTTGGATAAATACCTGCCGGTAGATGTTTATATCAATGGTTGTATGCCTCGTCCTGAAGCTGTCATACAAGGATTTATAAAATTACAGCATAAAATTATTGAAGGTAGAGCTGACGGAGCAAAACAATATAAAGAGCATTTGGAAGAATATAAAGCTAACCAACGCAAAGTTTTGGGAAATACACCGTATATTGAAGAATATAACTGGTAAATTATGGAAGAAATTAAAAATAAATTATTTGAAACGGTTACAAGTCATTTCCCCGAAGTAAAAGGGAAAAATGATTTTACTTACAACCGTATTGACTTTGAAATTGAAAAAGGGAAAATCCCTGCTTTCTTGAGATATTTCAAAGGTGACTTAGGATATAATCATTTGTCACATGTCAGTTGTGTTGACTGGATAGAAGACGGGAAATTCGAGTTGGTATTTATCCTATGGTCTTATACCGATAAAATAAAAGTATTTATTCATACATTCTTAGACCGTAACAATCCTGTTATGGAAAATATGGATACCATCTGGCGGCAAATGAATACTTATGAACGGGAATTCAAAGAAATGTTCGGTATTCAATTTGAAGGACTTGTAGCACCGGATGAATTTATCCTAGAAGATTGGAATGATATTCCACCATTTCGTAAAGAATTTGATACGGCAGCTTATGCCAAAAAGACTTTCTTTGAAAGACCGGGCAGAGAAGATGCTCAAGATGTAAGAGAAACGATAACCAAACGGTCGGGAGAAGAAATTCCTGAATATGCAAAAAAATATTCCAGATAGTCATGATACGAGAACGAGAAACAACTTTATATATTGGACCACAGCACCCGGGAATTACCGGAAATATGATGGTCAAACTGAAAGTTAAAGGCGATACCATTGTCAAAGCTCAAACAGAAGTCGGATATTTGCACAGAGCTTTTGAAAAACTACAAGAACGAAGAAACTGGCTAAATGCATTTGCCATACTTCCACGGTTTTGTGTACCGGAACCTGACCCTGTTGAAGAATCCTATGCAAGAGCAATTGAAACACTTGAAGGAAGAGAAGTTCCTGAAAGAGCACAATATCTTCGTGTTCTCACATTGGAATTAGCAAGATTAGGATCTTATATGTTGTGGTTTGGTGGCCAGGCAGGTTCTGCCGGACTATATACCAGTGGTCAATGGAGTGTCGGTGATAGAAATTACATTTTGGATATTTTTGAAGCACTAACCGGAGGTCGTGTCTATCACATGTATATTTGGCCCGGAGGCGTTCGTCGTGATTTACCGGAAGGTCTTGGCGATAAGATTCTCCGCACAATGGATTATTTCGAAAAACGATTGAAAGATTTTGATAATCTCTTTTTTGAAAACACAATATTCCAAAAAAGAGCAAAAGGTGTTGGCATTATTGACAAAGAGAAAGCGATTGAATGGGGTGTCGTTGGTTCGCCATTAAGAGGTTGTGGTATTAAACACGATGTCCGTATTGATGATCCGTATGAAGTGTATGATAAATTAGATTTTATTGTCCCGACAGAAGAAGGTGGCGATGTTTGGGCAAGAGCTTTGGTTCGTAGAATAGAAATGCGTCAATCTATTAGTATCATCCGTCAGGTAATTGAAAAAATGCCAAAAGGTGATTTTTACAATCCGGTTCCTAATCCTCATAAATGGAAATTACCGGTAGGCGATGCCTATGCAAGAACAGAATCTGTTAGAGGTGAAGTCGGATTTTATATCAGTAGTGATGGGTCTGTACATCCTCGCCGGACACACTTTAGAGGAGCTGCATATGTACATGCTATTACCCTCTTAGAACATGTGTTAATTGGTGAGAATATCGCTGATGTGTCTTTTATTATGAATAGTTTGGGAACTTGTCCCCCTGAAATTGAACGATAAAAAATTAATAATATGAGTTTCTTTGATTTAAAAGGTACTTTAAAACCATTAACATCGTTAAAGCAGTTTGCTAAAAAACCGCATACGATAAATTATCCGTTAGAAGCCCCAAAAACAGCCGATAGATATAGAGGACTGCATTATAATAATTTAGATGAGTGTATCGGTTGTGGTAATTGTTCAACCATTTGTCCGAATGCTGCCATCGATATGATAAATATTGATGGAATTGAAGGAAAAGAAAGCGATTCCGGTTTGCGTCCACGCGTTGATAACGGTCGTTGCTGTTGGTGTGCTCTCTGTGTAGATGTTTGTCCGACAGGAAGTTTGAGCTTAACAAAAGATTATATTTTCGTAACAGAAAATGCAGATGATTTTCTTTGGACCCCCGGTGTGGATAACCCCGAAGGGAAAAATGAACTATCTTTTACCAGTAAAGACTTGTCATTAAACAATTACCACCGTGTTCCAATGCGGGAACTGGATGCCAAAGAACGAATCAAATCTTTTGCCGAAGTTGTTTTGGGATACGAAGAAATGGAAGCCCGTGCAGAGGCAAGCCGTTGTATCAGTTGCGGTATTTGTACCGAGGTTTGTCCAGACCACATGCACATTCCTGAATATATTAATGCCATTGCCGCAGGAAATGATGACGATGCCGTTCGTATCATTTACGATAACAATCCATTCCCTGAAATGTGCGGTAAGGTATGTACCCGCCGTTGTGAAACAGTATGTGCTATGA
>JALTEO010000413.1 GCA_027073875.1 Bacteroidales bacterium | reverse complement strand
GTTAATAAGTTTTAATAAATAAAAAATTGTTTATATCATTGCATTTTAAAATTTATCGTATGAAAAAGGTTTTTTTCTTAACTATGGTGTTAGTAGGAGTTGTTGTTCAAAAGAGTTTCGCTCAGGATCCTGAGTTTACTCAGTTTTATGCAAACCTACTATATTTGAATCCTGCCTTTGCAGGATCGGAGAAATGTCCACGCATGTCATTAAATTACAGAAATCAGTGGCCTAAATTACAATCTACTTATGTTACTTATAGTGCCGCTTACGACCAATATGTTGATTTCCTTGAAGGAGGTGTCGGCTTATTGGTATATGATGATGTACAGGGTTCTGGTGCAATAAATACCGCTTCTGTCAGTGGTATCTATTCTTATAGTATTCCTATTAACCGTAATTTTAATATTCGCGGTGGATTTCAAGCAACATATATGCAAAAAAGCTTGAACTGGGACTATATTTTTCCTGATATGATCGATCCTCTCTACGGACCAATTTTCCCCACAGGTGAGAATCCTTCAACTTACGATTTTAAGAGAAACATTTTTGATTTTTCGGCAGGATTAATTGGTTTTACCTCAAAACATTATTTTGGTATTTCAGTTAGCCATTTAACACAACCGATGGAATCATGGCAAAGTGAACAAAATCCGGAAGCAGTCCTTCCTAGAAAATTAACAATTCACTACGGAACAACAATTCCAATAATGGCAAGTGGTTTTAAAAGAGGTGAATTAACAATCTCTCCTAATTTCTTATTCCAACAACAACGGGATTTCCAACAGTTCAACTATGGACTTTATCTTAGCCGTAAATCAATTGTTGCAGGTATTTGGTTGCGTCAAAACTTTAAATTCCATTACGATTCTTTTATGATGGTTGTCGGTTATATCCAGAAAAAAATAAAATTTGCTTACAGTTATGATATGACAGTATCCAGATTAAGGAATTCCACATTAGGAGCACATGAGATATCTTTTGGATATGTTTTTAACTGTCCAAAGAAAAAGTCTAAGTTTGGGGCAATAAGTTGTCCTTCATTTTAGTTATTGATTTAGAAAAATTTTCTGATATGAAGAAAAAAAATGTTTTTTTTACAGGTATAATTTTAATACTACTCTTGTTTACTTCGTGTAGCAAAGACACATCAAACTCTACCGGTTGGGCATATAATGATCCAAAAGATGGTGGATTTGAATATGTATATTATGATGAACAAGAAACAGGTCCCGGTTTAGTTTTTATCGAAGGCGGAACTTTTTCAATGGGACTCCATGATCAAGATGTTATGTATGATTGGAATGCAATTCCACGAAGAGTAACAGTCTCATCGTTTTATATGGACGAAACAGAAGTAAGAAATGTTGACTATCGCGAATATCTTTATTGGTTACACAGAATTTATATTGATTATCCTGAAGTTTACAAAAAAGCACTTCCCGACACTTTAGTATGGCGTAAAAGGTTAGGATATAATGAACCTTATACTGAATATTATCTTCGCCATCCGGCATACCAAAATTATCCGGTAGTAGGTGTTAACTGGTTGCAAGCAAATGATTACTGTGCTTGGCGTACCGATCGTGTTAATGAAATGATTATGATAAGAGATGGCTATATGAATTGGAATCCTACCGGACAAACAGCTGATGACAATTTTAATACAGATGCATATTTTGCAGGACAGTACGAAGGAGCTGTTCGCCAACAATTAGATGACTATGATCCAAATAACGATTTCCGTAAGGTCCGTATGGAAGATGGTGTTATGTTACCAAGATACAGATTACCAACAGAAGCAGAATGGGAATTTGCCGCTTTGGGGTTAATTGGAGAAGTTGTTAGTGAAAGAGTGCATAACCAAAGAATCTATCCTTGGACTGGTCATTATATTAGGATGGATGACAAAAGTGGCTATGGCTCCAAAGATGTTGGACAAATTCGTGCCAATATCGTTCGTGGTCGCGGTGATTATATGGGAACTGCAGGATCTTTAAATGAAGCACATGATATTACTTCTCCTGTTGATGCTATGTGGCCAAACGATTATGGTTTGTATGCTATGGCAGGCAATGTTAATGAGTGGGTAATGGATGTATATAGAAATTTAACAACCCAAGACGCTAACGAATTTAGACCTTTCCGTGGCAATGTTTATAAAACTCAAGTTAGAGACGAAGAAGGTGCTATTGCAGAAAAAGATTCATTAGGACATATCCAGTGGCGAGATGTAACAGACGAAGAAGCTTTCAACAGATACAATTATAATACTGCTGATAATATTAACTACCTTGATGGTGATTGGCAGTCAAGTTTAGATTATGCTGATGAAAGTGCAAGCAAAGATAATACTAACTCGAATAGAGTATATGATACTGGGAAGAAAGGAACTGAAGGAACATGGCAAAAGAAATATCGTGGTAAGTTGAATGCACAAACCATGATTGATAACCGTGCCCGGGTATATAAAGGTGGTGGTTGGCACGATAGAGCTTACTGGATGAGCCCCGGAACACGCCGCTTCTTAGACCAAGAGCAAAGCCGTGATGATCTCGGATTCCGTTGTGCTATGTTCCGTGTTGGTTCACAGGTTCAGGGAGCACAATAACAAATTTTAATTTTAAAAATATTGGAGCCCTGCTTGTCAGGGCTTTTTTATTTTTCCAAGTTTAAATCCTATTGCATTGCATACCAAAAAAACCTTAATTTTTCTTGTTTAATATTTCTAATAACTTGAGCTCGACATAAGGAAAATATCAAAAAAACCTATAGGGAAAGCAAATAGAAAACAATCTTTCAAAAGGAAATATTTTGTAATAGCCCGTTATGACTGCAAGACCTTTGCAGAACCAACAAAGCTATCACTTTGATCATTGCAAAAAAAAATTGCTATGCTGAATTGTAGTTATTTACGGGTTGGTTATTGTACTCTGGAATGAGAAAACCGGAAGTTTTACAAAGGTCTCAATGTATCAAAATATATATGTGAAGAAATTGCCTTAATTTATTCCTGCCGCAAAAAACACAATGCCTGCAATAATTCCCAAGAAATACAAGCCAAAAATAACAATTATTAAGATACCATTAAATTTAAAATGAGCTTTTAAATTTTTGAAAGCATTTTCTAATTGTGCAGTATTTCTCTGAACAACAGCATTTCGCAAAAAATTAGAGAACCTGTTAAGATAAGTAATCGGGAAAACATAAACAACAGCAAGCACAAGATAAACGACAGTGATAAGAACTGAAGGAATGTGGGACATATGAGAATAAGTTCCGTAAACCGAAAATATTGTACTTGCAAACAAAGCCATAATGACCATTCCACCAATACCGATATAGCCAAGTATGGCAAAGAACTTTGTCCACTTGCGAATGCTATCAAAAAAGGAAATGGTATTCTCTGAAATTGTTAAGGATTCAGTGTTTGTAATTTCTTCCATGTGATTAAATTTTAAATTTCATACAAAAATAAACACAGTTTTTAAGAAAACAAATTAAATTTGATTTTCAAATAAATAACAGAATGCAGAAAATTGCTTTGATTTTTGATTTTGACGAAACGCTGGTGGAAGAAAGTACTTCTGCTTTTGTCGCTTCCTTGGGGCTGGATGTTGAAAATTTCTGGAAAACAGTTGACGGAGAATTGGTGAAAAACGGTTGGGACCCTGTAATTGCTTATCTTTACAAACTAATTGAAGTATCTAACAGTTCTCCCGAGAAGATAATTACCAAACAACGATTTAAGGATTTTTCGGCAAACTTGACCTACAAAAAAGGCGTAGAGACACTCTTTGAAAATATCCGGCAATTTACAGCAAACAATTTTCGTAATGTAGAACCGGAATTTTATATCATCAGCAGCGGCATCGGCGAAATTATCCGAAACGCTACTATTGCCCGTGAGATGACAGATATTTGGGCTTGCGATTTTCAATATGATAAAAACGGAAAAATTAATTTTCCGAAAAATATTATCAGTTTTACTGACAAAACGCGTTATATCTTTCAAATATCCAAAGGAATGATTGGTGAGGAATATCGTGGAAAACCCTACGAAGTTAACCGCTTGATTCCGCCCGAAGATTATCACATTCCCATTAATCATATGATATATATCGGTGACGGAATGACAGATATTCCCTGCTTTTCGCTCGTAAAACGCTTTGGAGGTATTCCAATTGGCGTATATGACTCTACCAAAAGTCTGGGTAAAGCATGGCAATTTATTGAAGATAACCGGGTATCGAACCTTCACTCAGCTAACTACGAAAAAGACTCCGATTTATACAATTCCATTTTGATGGCAATGCAATCTATTGTAAGTAAAAGTGAATAAAATAATCTACATATAAAATAAAAAAATTTATCAATTACCACACGATACAATTCCCAAAGGGACAAGCTGTACGGCAGCTGAGATAATTCAAAATAATGAATTTCGATTAACGAACATCAATTTAAGAAGTTAAATTTTTTTTCTTACCTTTGTGCCTATACCGAATTGCTAACAGCAATTCGAGTATAAATGAACTTTTATGCAAAGAACTGCTCACATATCATTCTTAAAAGTGCTGCTTTTCGTGGGGGAATTTTCAGAAAAACGCACGGGGGTTTGCAATGCTCTAACCGACAAATTATGAATCGAAAAATTATTTTCCTATTATTTTCTATTATTTTTAATAATTTCTCCTATTCTCAAAAAAATGTTTGTAGCGAAGATAGTGTTCCTAAAGAATACAAAGTAATAGACATAAAAAGGATAAAAGGTTATTTTTTCATTTTCTTAATTGATGATGAGTATAGGATTTTACCATTCCCTCTTATTACAAATAAAACCAACAAAAGGCAAATTTGGAAAAAGATACATAAAGGAGAAAAATATAAACTTAGATTATACACATATATGGCAAGAGGCAAGTGGCATATTGTTTCCTGTTTACTATATAGTCTACCTAATGAATCAATATACTTAATTGATGGGAAGCCTGTTCTTGTAAATAAATATTTAAATGCGTATTTTTCTCCTGATATTCGGGGAAGATATTATTCTCCGGAAAAACAATTTGCCGATTATAATATTACGCAAAAAACAATTGAGAATATTGCTTATAAGTTTGCTAAGTCTTTATATTTCAGGAATGATTCCTTATTGCGGAGTTTACTTGATTCCTCTGATATTCAAATTACAATAAATAAGTATCGAAAATTTTATGGCAATTACCAAGATTTTCGTTCTATGACAGGAACAATTTTTAATGCATTGGTACCGAGATTGAAACTGCCGGACAAACAAAAAAGATATTTAAAAAAAGATGATATTTGTGTCACGCTATTAAGT